>DAOVRD010000089.1 GCA_030628375.1 Planctomycetota bacterium | reverse complement strand
GGAATGGCCGGACCTCAGGCGAGGGCGCCTGAGCTACACGGGGCTACCTCGAATGCGAATGTAGCGCAGCCGCCCCCGGCTGCGGCGGATGGGAATGGCCGGAACTCAGGCGAGGGCGCCTGTGCTACAAGGAACTCAGGCGGGGGCGCCTGAGCTACATGGTCGCGGCGGCATCCGTGTCCGGCGTCGCTGCCGCCGGCTCCGGAGGTGTCTCCTCCTCTTCGGCCTCCATGTCGTCGCCGCAGAGATCTATGGTGAAGAACCCGAGAAGGAAGTCCAGAAGCTCCACCACGTCCCCCCTGACGGCAACCCCCACGCCGAGGCCGAAGCCCAACCCGACCGAACCCCAGGCCGGCCCTTTGCGGCCGTACGACGCCGGGCGCCCGGAGACGTTATAGATGGAATAGCGGCCTTGATCGTAGTACGACATGGGAAGGATAATCCCGGCACCCAGTCCGTCCAGGGTGGCGATCTGAGGACCCCCGCATCCCACCCTGAGCGAGAACGCGTCCGGAAGCAGAGGAAAAGGAACGCCGAACCTCTCCGTGCCCAGCTCGAAGGGGCCGACGTTCATGAGGACCCCGACGTCCAGTACGGTGAACTGCACGTGGAGCACGTCCGTGAGATCATCCAGCCGATTCGCAGCGTACCTGTAGCCGGGGCTCGAACACCCGCTCAGCGCGCACAGAACCAGCAGCAGCGATAGCACCTTTCGCATCTCATCGTACCCCGAAGGAGACACACGGGCCTCAATCAGATGTAGTCCAAGCCGTAGTCCATCAGCGGCAGCGGGAACAGCTCATCCAGAACTCCGGCCAGTTCGGAGTCCCCTGGGAGGCCCAGCTCGAGCTCGCCGCGTCTGTGCTGCGGGAGGAAGACCAGACGCGTGAACGCCGACATGCCGTCCAGCACGAGCGCCTCGTCTCCGTAAGTGACGGTGATCGAACCGTCCGCGCTGAGCCCGAGTCGCTCGGACCTCTCGTGGCCCAGCATCTCCCGCACGAGGGGCGCGCAGGCCTGCCAGAACCCCGCCGGGTCTATGATGCCGGCGGTGCCAAGGAACCCGCGCGGCTCCGAACGCCACCCGAAGCTGCCGACCATCTGCACCATCTCCGCGTCGCAGTCCAGGTAGTGCAGCGTCACGTCATCCAGTCCGCCCTCATCCATCAGGCGCCCGAGGGCCTGCACGATGGCCCACCGGGGACCGCCCACCTCCATGACCGTCACAGCATTGGGGTCCTTGTCCTGCCTGGGCGCTCCGCCGATATGATACGAGACGTAGGCGACCGGCACATCGCTGCCCTTCTTGCAGACAACGCGCGTTTCGCCGGTCCGATTCGACACGTTGCCACTGCTCAGGATCGTCAAGAAGTCCTCGGGGGTCCGGACAAAGCGCACCGGCTCAGCAGAGCGGATCCTGACCAACGCCGGCACATCCTCCACTCGCCAGGGACGCAGCACGTATCCTTCCTTCTTGAGGATTATGCCGCGCGAAGTCGAGGGAAGGCGGCTGCGCTCGATCGTGCAGACGTGATAGCCGCCCACGTCCACGTATCCCTGCCGGCGGTAGAGGCCGCGCCCGCCCGTGATGGCGAATATGTCCACGCCGTCCGCAAGGGCCTTCTCCCTGGCGTCAATGAGCAGCCGCGTCGCCAGGCCCTGTCCGCGATAGTCGGGCTCGGTGCACACCGCACCGATGCAGCAGCCCCGGTGGGAAGTCCCGAGCAGGCAGATGGGGGACTCGACCATGCCAACCAGCGAAATCACCTTGCCTTCGTCAACGAAGACGCGCAGACCCTCCAGGTTATCCTCGCAGAACACGACGGGGTAGTCTCCCTCCATCGAGGAATCCCACCCCACGCGGAAAACGCGATCGGCAAGTTCAACGCCCGAGCGCAGTTCACCTTTCCTGAGCGCCCTGGGCCCTTCAATGGCCATCGCCCCGCCTTTCTTCGGACATCGAGGTCGCTTCCCCTTCCGCCCTGACAGTTCGGCCGGTCAAAATACTGTCAGCCTGCCGCGATTGCAAATGCCCCTGCTGCGGAGCCAGAACGCGCCGGGCAGTGTCCCAGGCCGCCCGACGGCTCTGTGGGGTTGCGCCTCCGCAAGACGGCTGGTAACATGGCTTCAGTAACGCACCTTCCTCTTGGCAGCCGGGCCGCAGTGCGCCAATCGCACCTCCAGCCTGCCAGACGGACCACAGCAATGCACATCGTCGTCTGCATAAAGCACGTGCCCGACACCACGGAGTTACGCATAGACGCGGACCGCGGCACGTTGATCCGCGAGGGGGTGCCCAGCATCCTCAACCCGCCCGATACCTTTGCCATCGAGGCAGCGGCCGCACTGCGAGACCAGCTCGGCGGATACGTAACGGCCCTGAGCATGGGGCCGGCCCAGGCGGAGGCAGCGGTGCGGGAGGCCGTTGCCCGCGGATGCGACGGCGGCATATTGCTCACCGGCAGCGCCTTTGCCGGCGCGGACACCTGGTCCACCTCCTACACTCTGGCCTGTGCCGTACGCAGGCTCGGTGACGTCCGGCTCGTCATCTGCGGCAAACAGGCCATTGACGGCGACACGGCTCAAGTGGGGCCGGGCCTGGCCGTGCATCTGGGCTGGCCCCAGGCCACCTACGTGCGCCGCATACTCGAAGTCGGCAACGAAGCCATCGTCGCCGAACGGCTCACCGACCTGGGCAACGAGACCCTCAGGATCCAACTGCCGTCGGTGCTGACCGTGCTGAAAGACCTGAACTTCCCGCGTCTGCCTTCCCTGGTCAGCCAGATGCGCGCGCGGCGGGGGCCGATAGAACGATGGGGCCCGGGGGACATCGAGGGCGACGCCGGGCAGTTCGGATTGAGCGGCTCGCCCACGCGCGTCGTCCGGGTCTTCACGCCGCCTCCACGCGGCAAGTGTGTGCTGTGGGAGGGCGAGCCGGAAGAAACGGCGCTGAAGCTCGCTCAAGCTCTCAAGGAGAAAAGGCTCCTCTGATGGGCCTGAAGATAGACCACGAGACCTGCGTGCTCTGCCTCCTCTGCATCGAGGAGTGCCCTTACGATGCGCTATCGGATGCGGGAGATGGGATCTCCGTCGGCACGGCGTGCACGCTGTGCGGGGCGTGCGTGGACGTGTGCCCCGTGGACGCCATATCCATCCCCGCAGAAGGGCTCCAGCGGGCGGGTGCAGGCGGCAGCCACCGGGGGGTATGGGTCTACGGGGAGCACCACCGGGGCCGCCTCCACCCCGTAGTCTTCGAACTCATCGGCAAAGGGGCCAAGCTGGCCGAAGCGCTCGACTGCCCGCTGGAAGTGTTCGCGGCGGGGCACGAGCTGGAGCGAATGCCGGGCCAGCTTGCGGGCCTTCCCGTCAGCGCCGTCTACCTAGCCGAGCATCCGGGACTGGCCGAGCACGCGGACGACGCCCACAGCGCGGTGCTCGCCCGGCTGATAGCCGATCGCCGCCCGGAGATCGTGCTGGCCGGCGCCACCAGCCAGGGCCGTTCCCTGATTCCGCGCGTTGCCGTTCTGTGCAGGACGGGCCTGACGGCCGACTGCACGGGCCTGGAGATAGATGCGGAGACAGGGAACCTGCTCCAGACGCGCCCCGCCTTCGGCGGCAACGTGATGGCCACCATCGTCACGGCCAGCCGCCGACCTCAGATCGCCACCGTCCGGCCGAAAGTGATGACACCGCTCAAGCGGAAGGGGGAAACGACGCCGCAGGTGCACCGATGGTGCCCGCCGGCGGAACTGACGGCCAGCCGGGTCGAAGTGCTGGGCCGACAGCAAGCAGCCGAAGGATCGGTCAACATCGCTGAGGCGGACGTGCTCGTGGCCGGCGGCAGCGGCGTCGGCGGGCCGCAGGGCTTCGAGCTGCTGCGCAAGCTGGCGTCCGCGCTCGGAGGAGAAGTAGCAGCCAGCCGGGCCGCCGTGGATGCGGGCTGGATTCCGTATGAGCGCCAGGTGGGCCAGACGGGCAAGACCGTCCACCCCGACCTCTACGTCGCCGTCGGCATCTCCGGTGCGGTGCAGCATCGCGCTGGGATGCAGTCGTCCGGCACGATCGTGGCCGTCAACAGCGATCCCGCCGCCCCGATATTCGAGATAGCCGACTACGGCATCGTGGGGGACTATCGCGAAGTGCTGCCGCCCCTGATCGAGCGGCTCGGACAGCTCAAGGCGGAGGAGGAACGCGAAGGTGAATGAACTGGCCCCCCGACCGCCCGGCGCCACCGGCACGGACTATCGCAAAGTGACCGGGGCGGAGAAGATCCGGCAGGCCTATGCCGAGTACCTGCACGACGAGTCCCGGCTGTGTGCCCTGGGCGATGCCGAGGGAGCCGCAGGAGGCCTAGGCGTCATCCACTTCCCCACCACAGCCGAAGAAGTGGCCGGCGCGGTGCGTGCGGCGCGGCGGGCCGGTCACCGCGTGGCCATCTCCGGTGCGCGCACGGGCATCACCGGCGCGGCCGTCCCCCTCAACGCCGAGGAGATAATCTCGCTCGAACGCATAAAGCCCAAACCCGTGGCGCGGCGGGACGAGCAAGGAAACTGGGCCGTGCGCGTCGGCGCAGGCACGACGGTGGCCGAACTGACCGACGCGCTCCAACACGGACTGTGCGAATACCCGGACGGCAAGCCCGACCATCCCGTCTTCTACCCGGTGGACACGACGGAGACATCGGCCCAGGTGGGCGGCACCGTGGCCACGAACGCGTCCGGCGCGCGCACGTTTTCCTACGGCCCGACGCGCCGGTGGGTCAACTGGCTCAAGGTGGTCACGCCGGACGGACGCATCCTGGAACTGCGACGCGGAGACGTGCTGGCGGACGGCCATCGTCTCTTCTATCGCCGCGAGGACGGCTCCCACGCCGAGTTGCACATCCCCGACCTGCCCATGCCCGGGACCAAACACACCGCCGGCTATCACCTCAGACCGGGCATGGACGCAATAGAGCTGTTCATCGGCAGTGAGGGCACGCTCGGCATCGTCGCCGAAGCGGAGCTGCGATTGGCCAAGAAGCCGGCGAATCGTCTCTTCCTGACACAGTTCGTCAGCGGTCCGGACGTGGCCCTTGGGCTGGTGCGTGCCTGCAAGGACCACCCGAGACTGTCGCCACTGGCCCTGGAGTATATCGGTCCGCGCTCGATGGGGCTTCTGCGCGCAATGGGTCGGGAGAGCGCCGCCTACGTCGAGGTAGCGCGGCTCCCCGCCGACGCCCGGGCCGCGCTTTACGTGGAGGTCGCCTTCCGCGATGAGGAGGAACTCGACGCGATCTACGCCGCGCTTGGAGACGTGCTGGCCGCCGAAGGCGTGGACCCCGCGCATAGCTGGGCGGGCTTCACCGACAGGGACATGGAGGAGATGAAGCGGCTGCGCCACGCCGTGCCCGAGACCGTCAACGGCATCATCGGCCGTCGCAAGAGCGAGGTGCCCGAACTGCACAAAGTCGGCACCGACATGGCCGTGCCGGACGAGTCGCTCGGGGCCATGATGAAGGTCTATGACGAGCGCCTGGAAGCGTCGGGGCTGGACTTCGTCATCTTCGGCCACATCGGCGACGGCCACCTGCACGTGAACATCCTGCCGAAGACGACGGCCGAACTGGCGCAGGCGGAAGCGCTGTACGCGGACTTCGCAGCGGAGGCCGTGCGTCTGGGCGGCAGCGTGGCCGCCGAGCACGGCATCGGGCGCATCAAGAAGCGGTTCCTGGCGATTCAGTACAGCGAGGAGGACCTGGCAGCCATGCGCGCCGTCAAGGACACCCTCGACCCCGCCGGCACCCTCAACCCCGGCGTGCTATTCGACCGCAGGTGACGACGGCTGGAGCCACAGCTCAGCCCGGAGGCCGTCAACGAGTCCAGCAAGGGATCTCGCCCAGCTTCTGGCACGGCGTTCCAGACTCCCTGGCCGACTGGGGGCCGCCAGATGGTGCCTTGACAAGGCGCCGCTGGCGGGATATATTACCCACCAATACCCAGTATTCCCGCGGTCAAGCTTGCGGCTACATGGAAATCCTGACGATCAAAGATGCCAGCAAACTGCTGGAGGTGGACACAAAGACCATCTATAGACTGGTTGAGAGAGGCGAACTGCCGGCGTTCAAGGTGGGAAGACAATGGCGAATGCGCCTGAGCGACATCAACGCCTGGATTGACGACCAGCTTCGAGCGCGAGAGGTCTCCGGCCCTTACCGACTCAGACAATCGGTTCTCATACCTGAACAGGCGAGCGAACCCCGCCCGGCAGGGAAAGCAGGGCGGGGATTCAGCGACTCGGCGTTCTCAGAAAACGCGGATCTGCCCATTCACAGATGGGTGCCGTGGATCGCGGGGTTCAGCGCCACGTTCGTCAGCGAAGCCCTGGACCGGTACCTGCCAGACTCCCCTCACCCAGGGGATGTATGTGTCCTGGACCCGTTTGCGGGCGTGGGGACGACGCTGATAACTGCACTCCTCAGGGGGCACTCGAGCTACGGGTTTGAGATCAATCCCTACGCCGCCGAGGCCTGCGAGCTAAAAGCCAACATCCAGGCGATTCCGGTGGATGAGTTAGCACTTTGCATCGATCAGTTCAGACGGAGCCTGGACAACGGCGTCAAGGCCGGCAAGGAACCGCTGAGCATCTCGCCACAAGGCTTCAGGACGCGCACCCCGTTTCTCTCGCCACTGGTCGAGCGCAAGGTCTTGCTGGTGCAAGACTTCATTACAGAACTAACCCCCCCCCTGGTTCGGAAGTGTTTCCGACTGGCGTTGGCCTCCGAACTCGTCGGATTCTCCAACTACTCCTATGAACCAAGCCTGGGAACCCGTGCCGCAGCGGGGAAGCAGGATGTCCAAGACGCCCCCGTGATAAGCACGGTAGTCCGGAAACTCAGACTTATGCTCCGGGACATCCGTTCAACGCAACAGCGACTTCGGGACCAAGACATCGCTGCCAAGGTCAGGTTTTGCTGTGGGGATTTCTTCCGCCTTGAGAGTAGTGTGCCTGACTCAACGGTCGATCTGGTCGTTACTTCACCGCCCTATCTGAACAACTACCATTACATCCGCAACAGCCGACCGCAGGTTTACTGGTTGGGGTTCGCTCAATCACCCGGGGATCTGAAGGAAATTGAACAGGGCAGCTTCGGCAAGTTCTGGCAAACCGTACGAGCCCAAGGCCCGATAGACCTCATCTTCCCGATGCGCCCGTTGGAGGACGCAATCCAGTCCCTACGGCGCATAAACGTAGATAGGGGTCCATACGGCGGGCCCGGCTGGGCCAACTACGCAGCAACCTACTTCAACGACTGCTACCGGTTCGCGCAAGTGCTGGCGCGAATCCTCAAGCCGCGGGGTAAGGCGGTGGTGGTCCTGGGCAACAGCATACTCCAAGGCGTTGAGTTCAAGACCGACACGGTGTTCGGCGACATTTGTCAAGCCTGCGGGCTGCATCTGGAGGACATCGAACTCCTGCGCAAGAAACGCACGGGGACGAGCATAATCAACTCATCGGTACGTGCGAACAGCGCACCGAAGAAAGCAAGGTTATACGAATCGGCAGTCGTTGTGACGAATACTCGTTCGTCCGCCTAATCAAAGCCGGACCAAGAGTCCAGGTGCGCGCGGACCTGCTCCATGATGTCTTCCACGGTCCCCCGCTGTGCGAGTTCAAGTGCCCATGGACGGCCGGGATGAACGATGTCCCATCTGGGCCGACGCATAGATGACCTGCCGCGCCCTGGCGGATGATTCCCGAAACCATCAACCACACAGTTCCATAACGGCCGGAACCTCTCGACTAACACCTGCTCGGCCAACCTGATCCATACGGGCTCCACCACCAGGTATCGACACAGGAAATGCTGAACCTGGAGGTTCTCGGCCTGCCCTAACGATCTGCCATGCTGCTTTAGCCGGTTGGAAAGCGCCATCGTCCGCAGCGGTGCGAGCCCCTCACCCCCCTTTCGAGCACCTGGGGGGACAGCCTTGCCCACGTAGATCGGAATCTCCCCTGGCCTCTCGGCTATCCGGCGGTAGCACGTAAAGGGACCGGTATAGTAGATCGCATAGATGCCCGCGCCGAAGAAAGCGGGGATCTCGCCCAGCTTCTGGAGCGGACGCCGCAACAGTCCCTCCACCACAGTCCTGGCGATGTTGACGTAATCCAGGGGATCAAACGGTTGTTCCGTTTCTTCATGCATGGGCGGCACTCACGAATGGGCTCATAAAGGGAGCTGACGGCTCGTCCTATTCTGCGGGGCCGGGGTCCGGCGGCCGGCCTTGGTGTCCGTCCGCTGCGCCTTCGAGGAGGACCTGGGCGATGGCCAGGTTCCGGTGGTGGCTGAGGCTGACGTGGATGCGCTCCACGCCCAACTCGCGGCTCAGCTCCAGCGCCCGCCCGGTGAAGACCACGCCAGGGGCGCCCAGCTCGTTGTTGCGGACCTCCACGTCAACAAACCGGATGCCTTTGCGCCAGCCGACGCCAAGGGCCTTCATCGCGGCCTCCTTGGCGGCGAAACGGGCGGCGAAACGCTCCGCAGGACGCGCGCCGCGGCGACAGTAGTCGGCCTCCCCCTGGGTGAAAATGCGCCGAACGAACCGCCCCCCATAACGCTCGACCGCATGGCGTATCCGGCCCACCTCAACAATATCCACACCGATGCCGAGGACCATTCCCCTACTCGCCTTCCGCCTTTTCCTTTCGCTGCCGGAACGCCCTGGCCTGGTCGAGCTGCGCTTTGCGCTTACCGGCAAGGCGCGGCGCGGCTTTTTCGAAAACGGCCACCTCGACCTCATCGGCCATATCCGGATTGTCTTCCAGGAATCGCCGCGCGTTCTCTTTTCCCTGGCCCATGCGCGTCTCGCCCAGGGAATACCAGGCGCCGGACCTATCCACAACGCCGTATTCGGCGCCCAGGTCGAGCAGGTCGCTTTCGCGCGAGATGCCCTTGCGGAAGAGCAGCTCGATCTCGGCCGTACGGAAAGGGGGCGCCACCTTGTTCTTGGCCACCTTGACGCGGCAGCGGTTGCCGACGTTCTCTCCCCCTTCCTTGATGCTGGCGATCCGCCGCAACTCAATCCGCACGGAGCTATAGAACTTCAGAGCCCGGCCGCCGGGAGTCGTCTCGGGATTGCCGAACATCACCCCGATCTTCATGCGCACCTGATTGACAAAGACCACAGAGGTGCGGGATTTCGAAATGCTTCCGGCCAGCTTCCTGAGGGCGCGCGACATGAGGCGTGCCTGCAATCCGATCGTCTGGTCCCCCATCTCGCCCTCGATCTCGACCCGTGGCGTCAGGGCCGCCACCGAGTCCACCACGACGATGTCGAGCGCACTGCTGCGCACCAGTGCTTCGACGATGTCGAGGGCCTGCTCGCCGGAATCCGGCTGGTTTATGAGCAGGTTCTCCATGTCCACTCCAAGGCTGCGCGCGTACTGCGGGTCGAGGGCATGCTCGGCGTCAATGAAGGCCGCCACCCCCCCCAGCTTCTGCGCCTCGGCCACCATGTGCAGCGCCAGGGTGGTCTTGCCCGACGCCTCCGGCCCGTATACTTCGACGACCCGGCCGCGCGGGATGCCGCCAACCCCCAACGCCAGGTCCAGCGCCGGCGAACCGGTGGGAATGGTCGCCACGTCCAGCCGGACGTCCTCGTCGCTGAGCCTCATAATGGTCCCTTTGCCGAACTGCTTCTCAATGAACTCAAGGGTTCTTTCCAGCGCCTTTTGCCGCTCGTCGGCCTCTTTCTCGCCCTTAGCCATCTCGTGCACCTTGTCAAGAAGCAAGAACATCCGGAGACTTCACGCGAGTATTGTATTCGTTCCAACCACGCTTGCCAACAAAAAGGAAAGCCGTCAACTTACCCCTGGCGCTTCAGGTGCCGCCGGAGACACGCGCCGACGACGTGCCGCAGAACGCCCCGATGAAGGGGCTCCTTCATGCCCTCACAATAGGCCCGCAGGAAACGGACCCTGTCCAGCCCTGAAGGCGGCGACTGGAAGCTGAGCGCGAACCGGGCAAGGTCCAGCCCGTACAGCATCTCCCGCAGCATCGGCGGAAGGCACCTCAGACGCCTGGCCCGACCCAGCCCCGAGACGCGAAGCTCCGAATCCGCCACGTTCGCGCTCGGGCGAATGAGCACGTTCGCATCGCGCAGGTCCGTGTGCCAGTAACCGGCCGCGTGGAACGACCGGACCGCACGTGCGAGCTTCCGGATCAGGCCCTTCCTTTCCTCCTCTGAGCCACCGCGCCGATCCGGGCCGTCACCGCTCGCCAGCCACTCGCGAAGAGTGCACGCCCCCGGGCGCCCTTCAGTGAGCAGAAGCTGCTCCTTGCGCCAGCCCCGGCCCTTTGCCATGTGGCAGACGTGGAAGGGAACCGGCGCCCGTCGCAGCTCGAGCCCTGCCGCGCAGTCCCAGGAATTGCGCGCCCTCGATTTCAGAACCAGGTCAAGCACTACGTCAGGGAAACGCACCGCAGGATGATGCCGCGCGGCCACAAGAGGCTGCGTCATCCCGCCGACGGCGACAGCCAGGGAAACAACAACGCGGTCACGGGTGCGCGCGATGGGGCGGGCTTCGACGCCCTCGACCATCCCGTCGGGGTCGCAGAGGCGCTTGTATAACTCCGGGACGCTGTACGCCGTGGCCATCCGACCGCGCCACTTCCCCAACGTGAACCTGTAAGTGAACGGCGCGCGAACGGGCCCTTCAGTCGCACGGCGTTCTCCCCCGCCGCCGAGCAGGTCCAGCGCGGCTTGCAGCACCTTCTCCACGGTGATGCTCGTCATGCAGCGGACGTGACTGCACCTGCGTCTGGTGCACGGACGGCATGGAGCGCGTCCGTTCACCACGATGCTCCGGCTGCAGTAGGGCCCCGTCTGCACGGGATCCTTGGGCCCGAAGAGGGCTACCACAGGCACGCGGAGCGCAGAGGCGATGTGCATCGGGCCCGTATCGCTGCCGATGAACAGGTCCGCACGACGCAGCAGACAGACCAGGTGCCTCACCCCCTCGGTCGGTTGGGCCAGAATGCCCTTCCGGTTCATGAGAGCAACGACCTGCTCGGCCAGGGCGACGTCATCCGGTCCGCAGGTGACGACCACGTCCGCGCCGTGTTCCGCGACAAGCCGGTCCGCCACGCGAGCGTACCTGTGCGGCATCCAGCGCTTGAAGGCCGCGAACTTGCTCGTGCCCGGATGGATCACGACCAGCGGCCCGCCCCCCGAGCGCCCCGCCAGCGTCGCGTCCACAGATTCCGCCTCCGCCTCACACGCGGGCAGCACCGGGTCGGCGTAGCGAGTGGCGATCCCCAGAGGTGCCAGCAGCGCCAGATCCCGCTCGATCCGGTGAACGCCACCGCGCGGCGCTTCAACCAGATGGTTCTGCACCAGGCGATTGAACTCCCGACTGACCCCGCCCCCGAGCCCCGCCCTGACAGGGGCGCCCGCAGCCGCCACCAGCCACGCGCTCTTCAAGCTGCTCTGGAAGTCCAGTGAGATGTCGAATTCCTGCTCGCGCAGGAAGCCCCCCAGCTCTTTCAGTTCCGAGCCCAGGGTGTACCAACGGAGGGGATTCTTCAACATGGCACCCCACACCTTGCGGGGCACAGTGATCAGTTCGTCAATGTGAGGATGCCTTCGCAGCAGGCCGCTGAATCTGTCCTCGACAAGCCACGTGATGTGGGCGTCCGGCCGCTCCAGCCGCAGCAGCGACAGGGAATTGAGCGCATGAACCACGTCGCCCAACCCGCTCAGCCGGATGCAGAGGATCTTGCCGCCGGTTCCTCTTTCACAGATAGTCATGGTTCGCCCGGATTCGTCCGATTCGGGACCTTACGAGTTCCCCTGCACTCTGCGCGTGCGCGCGGCCAGGCCCGAGATGGTCAGGTCCGACTGGCCGGCCACGACAGTGCCCATCCGGTCGTTGAGGGGGTCCGTCCAATGGGGGGGGATGTTCCCGGCGCCCGTCATGGCCCCGAGCACCGAGCCCGTCGTGGCGCCGTTGCAGTCGGTGTCCAGACCGGCGCGCACTGCCAGCCCCACCGTCCGCGAGTAGTCCTTCTCCCCCCACAGCAACGCCATGGCTACGATGGCCGCGTTGTTGATGGTGTGCACGCCGTGGTAACGGCCGTACTCCTCCAGGATCCTATCGGTCGCCTGCCCGGCGGACAGTCCCTCTTCGCGCCAGGACAGCACCTTCCCGATGGCCTCTGCCAGGCGGGAGTTTTTCGGCACCTCCGACAATCCGATGCCGATGACCTTCTCCACGTCGTCCGCCACGAGGGCGGCAGCCAGCATCGCGGCCACCCACATCTCACCGTAAATGCCGTTCTTGACGTGACTTGCGCAGGCGTCTCTGAACGCCAGACCCGCCGCCTCCTCCGGCCTGCCCGGACAGGCGTAGCCGAAGGCGTCGGCCCGAATCTGCGCCCCGATCCACTCGCGGTAAGGGTTGCGGTAGGTGGCGCTGGCGGGAGGCCAGATGCCGTTGACGAAGTTCTGATAGGCCACTCTCTCGGCAGTGTAGGTGCAGCGGAAAGGCAGGTGCGACAACCAGAACTCTGCGACCTGGCGCGGAGTGAACTCCCGCCCATGCTGTTCCAGTATGCACAGGCCGACTATGGTGTAGTCCGTGTCGTCATCCCTCTCGGCCCGGACGATGTGGCCGCGCAGCAGGCGGCCGGCGCCCTCGTGGAATTCGACCCCCCGATTGTTCTCAGGCGGGGACGGGAGATAGTCCGTAAGCTCCTCCAGCCCGCACACTTCCAGCAGATCGTCTATCTTGTCCTTGCGCCACCCCTCGACGGGCTTGCCCAACATGCAGCCGGCCGCCCGACCGAGCCACGCGCCGAGGGTCCTGTCGTCGAGCTTCTCGTCCGACAGGGACACGGCGATGTGCCTGGGGCCGTCCGGACGCCGGGCCCGTATCTCGTCAAGCTCGCTGGGCTCGTCGTAGGGGAAGTCGGGCGAGGGCTTCAGGCTGGCCACGGCGTCGCAGAGGGCCTGGACCCGCTTGAGCTGGTCGGCCCCTCCCTCCTCCTTCATCAGCGTCGCCCGGCGCTCCAACTCCCAGGTGTCACAGCCCTCTTCGGACAGTTGCCTCAATTCATCATGCACGAATCTGAACAGCTCCTCGGCACTCTCGACCATCTCAGCCCACCTCCGCACGGATGCAATCAACGCAGACTCCACACAGAGAGTACCTATCAGAAAAGACCGGGGTCTTCAAGCAACGCCTTCGGGGGGGGCGGCGGGCAGCCTCATTCAATTGTCGGGGGGTCTCTCCGATAACTCGTTGCACAGGCTGCTCAAGCAAGGGCGTATCGGATGATGGGTGAGGCGCAGGGCAAGACGTTGTGGGATGTCTTGGGCCGGGCGGACAGTTCGACCGATTTCTGAGGTCCCGAGCGCCCTCATCGGACACACTGCGTCCGGGGAT
>DAOVRD010000192.1 GCA_030628375.1 Planctomycetota bacterium | reverse complement strand
GGAAAAGCAAGTAGAGGCCGATGTCGGCCCAGTTCGAAACGGTCACTCTTCCCAACCCTTGCAGGTAGCCGATGTCCAGCATTCGCACTCCGCCACGGGCCACCAGGCAAGCTATGGCCAGGATCAGTGCGGCGTCGCCGAATCCCAACATCGCGAAGCTCTTGGCTGCCCCCGCACGCGCCTTGGACCCTCCAATGGCGACCAGCAGGTAAAGCAGCAGCGTTACGAATTCCCACGCGATCAGGAAAACCAGAAGGTGCCGTGACAGCAGCGCCATGCTGGTGCCCGCCACGGCCCATAGCGCGAAGGCGTAGAACCTTGGATCGTCGCTCTTGCCACGCCAGTACGTCAAGGAGTACAGGATGATGCAGAAGCCGAACAGCAGCGCCAGGAAGTTCATGGCGCCGCTGAAGGGCCCTATCTGGAACCGGAAGTCCAGGGACAGGCCGCCCACCAGCGGCAGGCTGCCGTAGTCTATCAGCACCCCGCCACCGGTCTTCCAAAGCAGCGCGCCAAGAATCAACGCACCGAGTGAGCACAATGTCGCCAGGGGTCCGGCTGACTTCCTGTTCCACAGGCCTATGAGATAGCAGAGGGCGCCGCCAACCAACAGCAGCTCCAAGGCAAGGAAGTATAACTTCGCGTGGCCCATGCCAATCTCCTGTCGCCTTGAGCGCGACTCCCCTAAACCTGCTTACAAAGTCTAACAAGAAGAACTCACCGCCGAGATCGCAGAGGAGCAAAAGACCCTTGTGCCCTCGTTTCTGGGATGGTCTCTGCGTGCTCCGCGAACTCTGCGGTTCATTCTGTTAGATGTTTTTGCGGATCTCCTCGGTCTTCTGCTGCGACAACCTGACCAGGTCTGACAGCGTCATCAGCTCCTTGCCGGTTGAGGCGTCTCTGGCCACGAGCATTCGCTCGGTGCAGCTATAGCACGGGTCAACCGCGGCGAGCGTGATGGTCACGTCCGCTATGGGCTGCCCGATGCAACTCGCCTTGAACGTTGGCACGTTGTTGAAACTGGGGGCACGTATCTTGTGGCGTTCCGGACGCGGACCGCCGTTGCTCTTGACGAAGTGAAAGGTTTCGCCCCGCGGCGCCTCAACGTGCCCGACACCCTCGCCCGGCGGCACTTCCTTGACCGGCGTCTGTATCGGCCCTTCGGGCAGGTCATCCAGCGCCTGCCGGATTATCTTGATGGCCTCTTTGACTTCCAGGAGCCTCACGACGACTTTGTCAAACACGTCGCCGTTCGCACAGGTGATGACGTCCCAGTCCAGCCGATCGTAGGCGGCGTAAGGGTCGTCCCTCCGCACGTCTATCGGGATGTTGGACGCCCGGGCGGTTGGGCCAAGGGCTCCGAACCGGCGCGCGGCCTCCTCGGTCAGCACGCCGACGTTCTTCAACCGGACCGCCAGCACCGGGTCCTCCAGACACGTGGTAATGAACATGTCGAGCGGCCCGTCTATCTCGTCCATGTTCCGGCGGATGGCCTTGACCATCTCCGGCGTCAGATCCTTGCGCGAGCCGCCGATCGTGTGGTTGGCGTAGTTGACGCGGCTGCCCGTGACGATCTCGAGGGCATCCAGACAAGGTTCGCGGTAGCGCCACGCCCACATGAAGACCGTGTTGAAGCCGATAAAGTGCCCCGCCAGGCCGAACCAGAGGAGGTGGCTGTGGATGCGTTCCAGCTCGTTGATAATCGTGCGCAGGTAGAGGGCACGCTCAGGCACTTCGGCGCCGGCCAGCTCCTCCACCGCCTGGACGTAAGCAAGCGGATGAGAGGCCGAGCAGATGCCGCAGACCCTCTCGACCACGTAAGGCACTTGATCCCAGGTCCGTTTCATCGAGATGCCTTCTATGCCCCGGTGGTTATACGATGTGCGCATGTCCATGTCCACCACGGTCTCCCCCTCGACGTAAAGCTGAAAGAACTCAGCTTCCTCCTGAAGGGGATGGTACGGCCCGATGGGTATGAGCGTCCTATGCGCCATCTCGATGCTCTCTTCGCAGTGGGTAGACGCCCTCCGGCCAGTTGTCGGCCAGGATGAGGCGCCTGGGGTCCGGATGTCCCTCGAAGACTATGCCGACCAGGTCGTTCATCTCCCGTTCGATCCATTCGGCGGCCGGAACGACTGGCGTAACCGACGGAACGACCGGGTCGCCCTTGGGCGTTCTGACCCGCATGTTGGCGACCAACCCGACTGCGTCATATGCGAAATGATAGATGACTTCCAGCTCCTCCCCCACGTCCGAGCCCGTGGCCGTGGCGAAGCGCGCGCCGAAGTCCTCGAAGATGATCCTGCCAAGCTCCCTCACGTTCTGTTTTTCTACGCTGATGTATACCCGGTTCGGATGCGGTCTGGTCCAGTCCACCGACAGGTCGGCGACCAGTTCTTTCAGTTGCTGGACCACAGCTTCCAGGTCTTCACCCACGTCGCGCTCTCCGTCAGAGGTCACCCAGGGCCTTAGCTATCGTTGCGATCATTGCTTCCGGTTTCGGAGGACAGCCTGGGATGTAGATGATCATGGCGTCGGGGTCTACCTCCCTGATTGCTTCGTCCACAGGTCCGTCAAAATGCCAGCCGTCGTGGAAGATGCCTCCGGTACAGGCGCACGCACCTATGCAGACCACCAGACACGGTTTGGGCGTCTGACGGTATATCTCCTGCAGTCGCGGCCGCGCCTGTTTGGTGCATATGCCCGTGACCAGAAGGGCGTCGGCATGCCGGGGCGAAGGCGCCAGCAGCACCCCGAGCCGCTCCACGTCGAAGCGGGGCGTCAGCAGTTCCAGAATCTCGATGTCGCAGTTGTTACAGGCGCCCGTGTTGAGGTGGTAAACCCACGGGGACTTCTTCAGGCCCCATAGCTTCATTCTTTCCACGACCGACATGGTCACGTCCTTCTGTCTATGCTCAAAGCATGCCGTGATGGTACACGCTGATGAAAGCGGCAGCAACCGCGATCGGACCGACAATGAACCAGAAGAACCGCATTGCCTGGTCAATCCGCAAGCGCGGGCTCGTGTTGCGCATCAGAACGATGACGACCAGCAGCACGATGAACTTCAGGGGGCTGGTCAGCCATCCCCAGCCGCTGAAGTGGACGCCTCCCCAGAAAACCGTAATGACAAACAGGGGCAGCAAGAACAGCAGCATCCCCCGCGTCAAGCGGATCATGGCCAACGCGGGCCCCGAATACTCCACTATTGCGCCGCCGGTCAGTTCGGTCTCTGCTTCGGCCTGGTCAAACGGCACCACGCCGAGCTTGGCCTGCACGGCCGCCAACATGCACAGGAACGCCAGGAATCCGCCGACGCTTGCCAGTGTTACGCCATCGCTCTGGGCCTGCACTATGTCCGTGAGTTTCAGGCTCAAGTTCGCTTTGAGTATGGGGGGCACCATTGCCAGTATGAAGGGGAGTTCGTAGGCGATGACCAGTTTCATCTCCCGGCTGGCCCCGACCGCTGCATAGGGATTGCCGCTGGCCGACGCGCCAAGTATCAGCGCCAGCGAGGGAAAGATGAGGAAATACACCACAACGATCAAGTCTCCCACGAAGCCGCTGTCGGGCTGGGGATTAAGCAGGGCCGCCCATAGGATACAGGCTGCCACGCACACCCCGGTGAACCCGAGAACGGGAGCCAGCAGGAACCAACCCACCGATGCCCTTTCAGAGACGACGGTCTCCTTGCCGAGCAGTTTCAAGATGTCGGCAAGCGGTTGATATATCGGCGGTCCTTTGCGCCACTGTATGCGCGCAGTCACGAGCCGGTCGACCCACTGGAAAAGAAGGCCGAAAAAGGCCGTTCCGAAAATGCCCAGTATGACGGCGATGACAGCCTGCATGGTCCTCTCGTTAACGCGATCCGTGTAGGGTTCTTCCGCTCACCAGCACATAGCCGGCCTTGGGCACGCCCTCTGCGATCTCCAGGAACTTCAACGCGCCCGAAGGGCAGACGGCGACGCACCGGGGCAGCAGTCCCTGCGGTGTCCGGTCGGCGCAGAGGTCGCACTTGGCGACCTCGTTCATGGTGATCTCCACGTCTATGACGCCGAACGGGCACGCCAGCATGCAGCTCTGACAACCGGTGCACCGAATCGGGCTGCGGCGCACGATGCCCGCCTCATCCACGTACATGGCCTCGTTCGGGCAGGCGGCCACACAGGGAGCGTCCTCGCACTGCCTGCAGATGGCCGGCATCGCTGTGCTACCCGGCGTCTCCTCGTAACGCAGAGCGGGGAACTCCACGTGCCCGTAGAAGCACGCCGCCGCGCAGCTCTTGCAGCCGATGCATCGCTTTGTGTCGAGAACGAGCTGCTCCTGCACTGTCTTCACGTCCGCCATGTACCTACCTCACCTCGTCTCACTCGCACTTGCGGATGTTGACCACTGCGGGCACGGGCTGGATGATGCCGTCCGTCCCCTGCCACTGCAGCAGGTCTCTCAGCGACGCCGTGTGGGAAGGAAGGGCCACGACCTTTCCCGTGCCGTCCCTGGCCGTCTTGCAGGCGACCGCTACTTCCGCACCGTTGTGCAACTCCACCGCTCCCGACTCGGGCAGGTCAAGCTCAGCGGCCAGATCCGGCGACAAGCTGGCGGCTTCCTCAGCCGCGATCCGCTGCTGCCAGCTCGAATAGGCCAGCGTCATGCCGCCCGCGTAGCCGTGGGGCTCGGGTGCACCGACCACCACGGCCTGTCCGCTGCCAGGCTCCTCCGCCGCGAGGATGTCCGGGCCGACCAGCTCGTCCAACGCGGCCTCTTCGGCACCGGCCGACAGGAGTTCACCCACCGCGGGTGCCGGCGTCGGCCCGGCGCCCGCCGCGTCCGCCAGTCTTCCGGCCAATTGGTTCAGACTCAGGACCGTAGCGGGCTTTGCCAGCGGCGGCACGAACTCAGCCGGTCGGCCGCCGGCGTCGAGGACGGTTCCTTCCTCTTCCCAGGGCAGTGCCAGGGGAAGCACATAATCCGCCTGCTGGGCAAAGGCGCCCGCGAGGGAACCCGCCCAGGTGATCAGCTCGCACTTGTCCCTCAGTTGCATCCAGAGCTTCTGGGGCAGCGCAACGCCCAGATCCACACCAAACACGTACAGGGCCTTGATTCGACCTGCCTCTGCGTCGCGAATCAGTTCGCCAAGCTCGACAGCCCCGAACGTCTTCTTCAAGCGGGGCACGACGCCCGAGTTCGTCGAGACCAGCAGCGGCCACGCCCTGGCCCCGAGTGCGCCTGCCATCTCCTTGACCGCAGCGGCCACGGCCGCCCCGTGTGCGTAACGGCCCAACGAATGGGAAAGCAAGATGCCGGCCGCCTTGGCGCCCTTGAGGCCCGAAGCCAGCGCAGCCACCTTATCCGCCGGCAGGTTCAACGTGCTGCATATCTCTTCAGCCGATTTCCCACCGAGCGCGTCGCCCACTGCTTGCGCACCGCACGCCACCGCCAGCGCGGCCACAAACCCGGCCAGCTTCGTCGGCTCGACGAGCAACGCCTCGTTCGCGGCGGCGCAGGTTCTCCCCCAGGCAACATCAACGCAGACCAACCTGTTCCCGCGCTCGCCGAACTGCATGTCGCGGACGGGACGGGCAACGGCGGGATGGGAACTGAAAGGATCGCCCACGGCCACCACAAGGTCGCACTCAGCAATCTCAGCAAAGGGCGGACACGCCGCCAGCCCCGCCCTGACAAGGGGCATGTCCTGAAGTGGCGCGTATCCACAGAAGCGCACGCCCCCCTCCCGGCACAGGGCCGCAAGGGCCAGGACCCCTTCAAGAGGCCGGTTCAGATCCACGATTACGGCGGCCTGCGAAGTGTCCCGTCCTGAGGACGCCACAATGTCCCGTATTACGACGTCTACCGTGGCAGGCTCGTCGGCTTTGCGTGCGTTCAGGATACGCTCGGGGGCGTCCACCAGTCGCGCCGCCGTTAGTGCCCTCACACAAGCGCCCTGGTCTAGCCCCAGGTCTGCCGGGTAGACCGTGCTCACGTGCCCCAGGGCATCCAACCGGGCGCCTACCGGGCAGTGCATCGAGCACAGCAGGCAGCGTGGAATGCCTTTGTCAGAGGGAGAAGGCATCCTTGTAATCCTTGATGGTGTCGTAGCAGATGTCGGGGCCGTCTTTGCACAGGTAGTACGGGCCGATGTTGCACCTGCCGCACTTGCCCAGGCCGCAGCTCATCTTGCGGTTCATGGAAAGGTAGATGTGCTCCGATTTGAAGCCGGCATTGAGGCACGTCAGCGTGACGAAGCGGAGCATGATGAGGGGGCCGCAGCTCACAACGTAAGCGTCTTCAACGTCGTAATCGAAGCTCTCCAGCAGCGTCGTCACCACGCCGACCTTCCCTGTCCAGCCCTCATCGGGGATGTCCACCGTCACGTCGAGGGACACTTCATCCGGCCCGGCCCAGGCCTCGAACTTGTCCCTGTAAAGCAACTCGGCAGGATTGCGGGCGCCGACCTTGATGTCCACTCGTTCGTAATCCTGGAGGTTCTCAAACAGGTGGTGCAGCAGCGATCGCAGCGGCGCCAGGCCGACCCCGCCGCCGACGACCACCACCGGGTGTCCCTTCATCTTCTCGGTCGGATAGCCTTTGCCGAACGGGCCGCGAAGTCCCAGGTCCACCCCGGCTTCCAGTTCGTGGAGCGTGTCGGTCACCAGGCCGGTCTTCAGTATCGTGATCTCCATTTCGTCCCGGACAGACGGCGACGAGGACGGCGTGAAGGGCGCTTCGCCGATGCCGGGTACGGTCAGTTGAACGAACTGACCGGCCCGGAACGCGATGGGCTCGTCCGGGGCCATCCGGAACGTCTTGATGGTCGGAGTCTCCGGCTTGACTTCAAGCAGTTCAGTTCGTATCGGCCGGTAGACGTTCTCAGGCATCTTGAGCGTACGCCTTGTTCGCTTGGGAAAGCACCCGTCGCAGGTCAACGGCCCCGGGGCAGGTCTCAATGCAACGTCCGCAGCCGACGCAGCCTAACGTGCCGAGCGTCAGGGGGCTATACCAGAACTTGTGCGCAAACCTGTGCTGGAACTTGCTCATGTGCTCGCGCCGCGGGTCGGGCTTCGCCAGGCCCGGCGCAGCGGCCATCTCCGAGTAGCCGGTGAACTGGCAGCTATCCCAGACGCGGCCCCGTTCGTAGGCCCCCTCCCCTGCCGCCTGGTCGAACAGCAGGAAGCAGTAGCACGTGGGGCAGACGGCCGTGCAGCCGCCGCACTGAACGCACGTGCTCAGTTCCGTCCTCCAGAACACCTCCTCCAACGTAGAGGGCAACGTCGCTGCGAAGTCATCGGGGAAATCGTAGTCGGCGTTCTGGCCGGTCAACTGCTCGGCTGCCTTCCGCCGCATCGCGTCCCGTTCTTCAAGCTGAGCGTCGGTCGCATCAGACAGCGGCGAACCAGCGTCGGCCAGCAGTTGCTCGCCCTTCTCGCTGCCGGCCTGGACCAGAAAGCCGTCCTGGACCGGCGACAGGTTCAGATCGTAGTTCGCTTCCGGATACGGGGCCTCGCCCAGCAGGTTGCAGAAACAGGATTCGGCGGCGGCGGCGCAATCAACCGCGACGATGAAGGAATTCTCCCTCCGGGCTGCGTAGAACGGGTCGGCCATTGGCTCGTCGAACATCACCTTGTCCAGGTAAGCCAGGGCCCGGCATTCGCAGCCCCGGACGCCGATCACGGCCACCGTCAGCTTGCTTACTTCCTCCAGGGGATCTCCGTCGGCCCGGCCGTACCTGGCCACCAGTTCGCTGGCCGGCATCAGCACGCTCTTGAAGGAATAGAAAGGCCGGGCTCCCCGAAGGCCGGCTAGGACCTCGGCAGGCTCGGCCTCACTCAACTCTCCCCAGACCGCGCATTCTTCCGAGGACACGTTGACGAGTTTGCGGTCCCCCGGGACGCTGCCCAGGAACTCCACCAACCTGTCACCGGGAAGGAACTTGGCCTCTGACATACGGCTCTTTCCTGGCAAGTGCAACAATAGTTCAGGCAAAGGAACTGGCCGGTGCCCCCAGCTTCCGGTGCGCTGCCAGCCGGAATCAGG
>DAOVRD010000032.1 GCA_030628375.1 Planctomycetota bacterium | reverse complement strand
TGAGTTCTTCGAGCTTCCCGGCGAAGGGGGCGAAGGCCTTGGCGACCTTTGAGTTGATCCGGGCCCCGCCGAAGTCCATGGCACTGGGCTCGAACTCGTCGGCAAGCTGCGCTGTCTCGGTCGCGCTCATCCCTTTGGCGATCTCGAACGTCAGCCCGGTGCGCGCGTCGACCGCCGGCCGGCCGAGCGCCTTTTCGACTGCCGCCATCGCCTCACGGAAGGCATCGGCGATCTGTTTGCTGTGTTCCCTCGTGATTCGTTCGATCTCGGCGTCCAGGGCGGCCCGTTGCTCATCGCCCAGGTAGGAGCGGCGGCTGAACTTCTGCGTTTTGACCACCACCCCTTCGGTGCCGCTGGGAGCGGTGAGCGAGTCGTTGCGGACGTCCTCGCCCGCCTTGCCGAATATGGCGAAGAGGAGCTTCTCTTCCGGCGTCAGTTCGCTGCGGCTCTTTGGGGCGACTTTGCCCACGAGAATGTCGCCGGAGCCCACCCAGGTCCCCTCACGGATCACGCCGTCCTGGTCGAGGTTGCGAAGCTGCTGCTCGGGGACGTTGGGGATGTCGCGTGTGAACTCCTCTTTGCCCAGCTTGGTGTCGCGGATCTCTGCCTCGAACACCTCGATATGGATCGAAGTGTAGGCGTCGGTCTTCAGGAGGCGCTCGCTGATGAGGATGGCGTCCTCGAAGTTGTAGCCTTCCCAGGGCAGGAAGGCCACCAGCACGTTCTTGCCCAGGGCGAGTTCGCCCTGGCTGGTGGCTGCGCCGTCGGCGAGCACGTCGCCCGCCTTCACCTTCTGGCCGATTGCGACGATGGGCCGCTGGTTCAGGCAGGTCTTCTGATTGAGGCCCCGGAACTTCTTCAGCCGATACACCTTCTCCTCGACCACTACGCGGCCGCTGTCCACGTAGGTGACCGTTCCGGCATTCTCAGCCAGCACCACCATGCCGGAGTTGCGGGCGACGGCCTGCTCGGTGCCGGTTGTCACCACGGGCGGCTCGGTCTTGAGCAAGGGCACGGCCTGGCGCTGCATGTTGGAGCCCATCAGGGCGCGATTGGCGTCGCTGTGCTCAAGGAAGGGGATGAGACTTGCACTGACCCCGACGATCTGTTGCGGGGACACATCTACGTACTGTGTGTCCTTCGCTCTGACCTCGGCCAGGTCGCCGGCGTGCCGTACGACGATCTTGCTGTTCGGTTTGACTTTTCGGAGGTCGAGGTCAGCGGGAGCGATGTAGGCGGCCTCTTCTTCGTCGGCGCGCAGGTAGTGGATTTCGTTCGTGGGTTTGCCGTTGCTGGTCACGCGGTACGGCGTGACGAGGAAGCCGAACGGGTCCACGCCGGCGTACAGGCTCAGCGAGGTGATCAGGCCGATGTTGGTTCCTTCAGGCGTCTCGATGGGGCAGATGCGGCCGTAGTGGGAGATGTGGACGTCGCGGACCTCAAAGCCGGCGCGCTTCCTGTTCAGGCCGCCCGGCCCGAGGGCGCTGAGCCGACGCTCGTTGGTCAACTGGCTCAGGGGGTTGGTCTGGTCCACTATCTGCGACAGCTCGCTGCGGCCGAAGAAGTAGTTGATGGCTGCGCTGACAGTCTTGCTGTTGATGAGGCTGCGCGGGGTGAATTTTTCGGGGTCCTTCAGGTTGATGCGCTCCTGGACTGTGCGCTGCAACTTCAGGAAGCCCTTGCGCAGTTGATCTCCGGCCAGCTCGCCGATGGTCCTGACGCGCCGGTTGCCCAGGTGGTCTATGTCGTCGGCCTGGCCCCGGCCTTCGCGCAGCCCAATGACGTATTTGATGGCGTTGACCAGGTCCTTCGGGCGCAGGGTCTGCTGTTCCACGGTTACGTTCTCGCCGAACTTGCGGTTCATGCGGAAACGCCCCACCGGGCCGAGCTGATAGCGGTTGCTGTCGAAGAACTTCTCGCGGATAGTCTGCCGTGCTTTGTCGAAAGTAAACGGAGTGCCCGGTCGCAGCTTGCCGTAAAGCTCCTTGACGGCCGATTCGTGGTCGGAGCTGCGATCCTCGCCCAGTGTGTTCAGCATGAGAGGATCGAATTCCTCCGGCAGGACTTTGATCCGCTGCACCTTGGCCTGCGCAAGCTGCTGGGCGATGTCTTCAGTGATTGGCTCGCCGGCCTCCACCACCTTCTGTTCCTTGACGGCGATGGTCTGGGCGCTGACACGGTCCCGCAGTTTCGAGCCGGCAGTGCGTCCCGTGAACTTGATGGTCTGGATCTTGTAGAACAGCTTCAGCAGGGCCTCGTCAGTGCCGTATTTCGGGTCCACCGCCCTCAGCAGGAGGCTGGCCGGTATCTTGCCGCTCTGATCAAGCTGGCACGTGAGGGATTCGCGCCGGTTGACCTCCATCTCGACCCAGCTGCCGCGTTGGGGGATGATGCGGCAGGAGTGAAGAGCGCGGTCCCCGACGACCACTCGGGAGAAATCGCAACCCGGCGAGCGGTGAAGCTGGGTCACGATGACCCGTTCGGCGCCGTTGATGATGAACTCGCCGCCCCCGAGCATGATGGGCATCTCACCCAGGTAGACGTCCTCTTCGATGACCTCGTCCTGTTTGTGCAGGCGCACTCTGATGTAGAACGGGCGGCCGTACGTGAGCCGGAGCTCCAGGCACTGTTCGGGCAGGTAGCGGGGCTTGCCCAGCCGGAAGTTTATCAGCTCCAGCCGGATGCCCTTGGCCTCGTTCCGAATGGGGAAGACCTCCTTGATGATCTTCTGCAGGCCCACATCCTTCCTCTTGGCCGGTGGGACATCCGCTTGCAGGAATTCCTTGTAGGAATCCTTCTGAATGCTGGTCAGGTCAGGAACCTCTACTACACTGCCGACCTTTGAGAAATCGCGGATTTCCATACTGTCTTCGCTCCGGTTACGGGCCGCAGGATCCCAGGGCTATTCGTTTCCGGCGAGAGAGACCGGGCTGAGGAGCCGTGAAAGAAAAAGCCGGGCCGCCTCCCGCAAGACACACGCAGCATGCGGAGGAGCCTGTCCTTGAATTCTCTGTCCAGGGGCGTTCGCCCACTGATCCCGTCCCCTTCTTGTTGCCTACTCCGACTCCGGCTGGACTTCCACTTCGGCGCCGGCCTCCTGAAGCGTCTGGGCGCACTTCTGGGCCTCTTCATTGGAGATGCCGTCTTTGATCGTGGACGGTGCGCTCTCGACGACCTGCTTTGCCTCCTTCAGGGCCAGGGAGGTCTCGGCTCTGACAGCCTTGATAACCTGTATCTTCTTCTCGCCGAAGTTCTTCAGCACCACCTTGTAGGAGCTGGGCTCGAACTCCTCCTCGGCTTCGGCAGGGGCCGCCGCCACGGCCACGGGCGCAGCCATCGCGGCCTCGATCCCGAACTCGGTCTCGAAGGCCTTCACAAGCTCCGATAGCTCCAGCAGCGTGAACCCGCTGATCTTGTCGAGCACCTCCTTGACCTTCTCGGAGTATTCCTGTGCCTGCTCTGCGACTTCTGTCTTGGCCATCCTTTCCTGCCTCCTGACTCGTTAGCGCCGCTGCCCGATCCGCACCGGTCACAGTGCCGGCTCTGGCTCGGGAAACGGTGTTGCCTCCCGGGTTGTCTATGCGACTTCCTGTTGCGCGGACCTTGTCCGCAGTTGGTCCAGCGCACTGACGAGGGCGCGTGGCTTGGCCATCAGGCCCAAAGCCAGCCGGCGCAGCGGCCCCAGCAACGCTCCCGCCACCATTGCGAGCAGCACCTCGCGGCTGGGTATCCGGGCCAGCTCCTCAACGGTTTCAGGGCCGACGACGGCGCCGTCAACGTAAGCCCCTCGCACCTGGATGGCGGCGCAGAGCTTGGTCATTTCCTGGGCGACCTTGGCTGCGGCAACCGAGTTCTCGCCCTGCACGACGGCGATGGAGCCCTCCAGCAGGCTCTTCAGTTCAGCAGCGCCCAGACGGTCCAGCGCCAGGGCGAACAGGGAATTCTTGACCACCGTAACCCGACTGCTCCGCTGGCGGACCTCCTGGCGCAGCCGGTGGGCTTCGTCGGCTTTCATGCCCCGGTAGCTGACCAGGACGCAACCGGTTTCGTTTATGTCCCGGAAGGTCTCGGTCAGTTCCTTGACAATCAGTTCTTTAACTTCCCGTGCCATCGCTGTCTTGCTCCGGCCAGTGCTGCTATTCCACCTGCACCTGGATAGCGGGGTTCATAGTCGAGCAAACGCAGACCTTCTTGAGGTATTTGCCCTTGGCGGCGGGCGGCTTCATCCGCAGCAGCAGGTCTATGAGGGCCTGCGTGTTCTCCGCGAGGGCGTCGATGCTGAAGGACAGCTTGCCGATCATCATGTGCACGTTGCCGCCGGTGTCGTTTCGGAACTCGATCTTGCCGGCCTTGAATTCGCGCACGGCCTGGTCAATGTCTTCCTGGACGGTGCCGCTTCTGGGAGAGGGCATCAGGCCGCGAGGTCCCAGGTGGCGGCCAAGCCGGCCGATCCGGCCCATCATGTCGGGAGTGGCCAGCGCGACGTCGAAGTCCATGAATCCGCCTTCCACCCTCTCGATAAGGTCATCGGCGCCGACGATGTCTGCGCCTGCGTTGCGAGCCGCCTCCGCTTTGTCGCCTTCGGCGAACACGGCCACGGTGCGTTCCTTGCCCGTGCCGTGGGGCAGGGAGATATTGCCTCTGACTTGCTGGTCGCTATGGCGGGGGTCTATGCCAAGCTGGACGCAGCACTCCACCGTCTCGTCAAAGCGTGCCGGAGCCATGGACTTCAGTGTGTCCAGGGCCTCTTTGAGCGAGTAAGTGCGAGCGCCATCAACGACCTGGCGAGACCGTTCGTATCTGCGGCTCCTTTGCCCCATCGTTGCCTTTCCTCAGGGAGCTGTCCGACCGGTGGCCTTACGGTACTTCAGTCTGCGGCGATCTCCACCCCGCAGCTTCGCGCTGTGCCTTCGATGATGCGTATGGCGGATTCCATGTCGCGCGCGTTGAGATCCTCCATCTTCTGCTGGGCGATCTCCTGCACCTGCTGGCGCGTGATCGTGCCGACGTTTTCGCGTTTCGTTGCGCCCGACCCTTTAACGACGCCGGCCGCCCGTTTGATCAGATAGGAGGCCGGGGGCGTCTTGATCTCGAAGTCGAAAGATCCGTCGCGGTAGATCTGGACGATGGCCGGCAGCGGCACGCCCATCTTGTCCTGTGTCTTTTCGTTGAACTGGCTGATGAACTGGGCAATGTTCACCCGGTGCTGGCTCAGCGTGGGACCCAGCGGAGGCGCCGGGCTGGCCTGTCCGCCGGTCACCAGAACCTTCACTACGGCGTCGGGCCGCCGTCTTCGTTTGGCCATGATGTCGTCTCGTTAGCCGTGTCAGGCGCAGGGGAAGCGCGTCAAATGGGTTGAACCTGCCAGTATTCCATTTCCACCGGGGTGGCTCTGTTGAATATGGTGATGATGATTTTCACCTTGCCGCTTGCGGGATTGACCTCCTCGATGTAGCCCTCCACGCTCTTGAACGGGCCCTCCCTTATCTGGACCAACTCGCCTTCCTTGAGGCCTATGTCGAGCTTGGGCGCCTCCTCTTCGATCTCTTCGGCTCGGCCCAGCATGTGGGCCACTTCCTGGTCGCGCATCGGCCAGGGCTTCTCGGCCCCTATGAAGTCTCCCACGCCGCTGGTCTCGCGGATGCAATGCCAGAGATCCTGCGGGATGTTGCCCCGTTCGTCCACCTCCACCTGCACGAAGATGTAGCCGGGGTACAGCTTGCGCTGCACGACCTGTCGCTTGCCGCCACGAAGCTCGGTGATGGCCTCAGTGGGCACCAGTATCTCAGGCACCCGGTCCTTGACTTTCTCCAGTTCGAGCAGCTTCTCCAGGCTTGCCCGCACCCTTTCTTCGCGATTGCTCTGGACCCGCAGCACAAACCACCGCTGCGTCCCTTCGCTGTCCTCTTGTTTGCACTCGGCTTCGCTCATGCTGTGTTGCTGCCTCGCGTGAGGTCCGCGGATCTTCCCGTGCCGCCTCTCTAGTCGTCCCCGTTCGCCTGGCCTCTAGGGCTGGCGATCACTTCGGCAACACCTTCAGGCTGCCCATCACGAACGCGGCCATCCAGTCGATGCAGAACAGGAGAGCGCCCAGCACCACGATCGAAACCAACACCGCCGTGGTGGAAGCAGTCAATTCCTCCCTGCCGGGCCAGGAGACCTTCGCCAGCTCGGACTCGGTGTCTATCAACAGATCTATGAGGCGATGAGTTCTCGCGTCTAGTCCCTTCAACCCCGTCTTCAAACCGAACGTGAACAGGAACACCAGTGCCCCGAGCGCGACGAAGAGCCCGGCAGCCCAGAGGGCGGCCTGCGGAATATCCATGCCGAGCACTTTGAAGACGGCCGCCGTCCTGGTTCCCTGGTACAGGCGCCAACTGGCGAACAGCGACAGCAGCAGCACTGCCGCACCCATCACGGCGCGCGCATAGATCCCCTGTCCGGGTCGGTAAGGAGTAGAACCCACGGCTTGGGACAACTGCGACCTCTGTGAGGGTGCTGAATTCGTGCCCTTGCGCCCGCAGTGCAAGATGGCAGGCCAGGAGGGACTTGAACCCCCAACCACCGGTTTTGGAAACCGGGGCTCTGCCGATTGAGCTACTGGCCTACTGGGTGAGGCGCCGCCGTATAGCCATTCTCGGGACCTTCTGGACGGCCCAACGATCGCGCCCTACCTCCTCTTCTGCCTGTGTGCCGTGTGCTTTCGGCAACGGGGGCAGTGCTTCTTCAATTCGAGGCGTTTGCCGCCTCGAGTCTGGACCGACGTGCGGTAGTTCTCGTTGCGACACTCTGTGCATTCAAGGGTGACGTACTCTCGCATGGCCGGGTCCTACTCGATGATCTTTGTCACCACGCCTGCGCCGACCGTGTTGCCTCCTTCGCGGATTGCGAAGCGCAACTGCTCCTCCATGGCGATGGGCGTGATCAACTGGACCTGCACAGTGACATTGTCGCCCGGCAGAACCATCTCCAGGCCTTCGGGCAGCGTGACAGTGCCCGTCACGTCAGTGGTGCGGAAGTAGAACTGAGGCCTGTAGCCGGTGAAGAACGGCGTGTGACGGCCGCCTTCGTCGCCGGTCAGCACGTAGACTTCCGCGTCGAACTTGGTGTGTGGGGTGATGGAGCCCGGCGCCGCAAGCACTTCGCCGCGGGCCAACTCGTCCTTCTCGATCCCGCGCAGCAGCACGCCGATGTTGTCGCCCGCCTGGCCCTGGTCCAGCGTCTTGCGGAACATCTCGACGCCGGTCACCACGGTCTTGCGGACCTCTGTCTGCAGGCCGACGATCTCGATCTCTTCGCCGACCCGAACCGTGCCCCTTTCCACCCGGCCGGTGCCGACCGTGCCACGGCCCTTGATGCTGAACACGTCCTCCACCGGCATCAGGAACGGCTGGTCTATGGCGCGGGCCGGCTCCGGGATGTAGTCATCCAGGGCCGCCAGGATGTCCACGACGCACTGGACCGCCTCTTCATTGTCGGGCTGCTCCAGCGCGGCCAGTGCCGAGCCGGTGATACAGGGCATCTCGTCGCCCGGGAACTCGTAGTCGGTGAGGATCTCCCGGACCTCCAGCTCGACCAGTTCCAGCAGTTCGGGGTCGTCGAGCTGGTCGGTCTTGTTCAAGAAGATGACCAGGGCCGGCACGTTGACCTGGCGGGCCAGCAGGACGTGTTCCTTGGTCTGAGGCATCGGCCCGTCCGCGGCGCTGACCACGAGGATGGCACCGTCCATCTGGGCCGCCCCCGTAATCATGTTCTTGATGTAGTCCCTGTGGCCGGGGCAGTCCACGTGGGCGTAGTGCCGTTTCTGGGTCTCGTACTCCACGTGCTGCGTCTGGATGGTGATGCCGCGCTCCCTCTCTTCGGGGGCGTTGTCAATGCTGTCGAAGGAGCGATACTCCGCCAGCCCGCTCTTGCTCAAGTAGAGCGTCATCGCGGAAGTCAAGGTGGTCTTGCCGTGGTCAACGTGGCCGATGGTGCCCACGTTGATGTGCGGCTTGGTCCGCTTGAAATCCTCCTTAGCCATCGCCCGATGGTTCCTCCAAAAACGTTTACTCTGCCCAAACTCGGCTCAAAGAATCAGCGCAGCACAAAACTCACAAGTGAATTACCCGTCTCTGGCCACTACGTGTCTGGTTGTGGAAAACCCTGTCAGATGCCCGGCCCGATCCGCTCACACCTGAGGGTTGGTGTTTCTAAGTGGAGCTGCTGATGGGGCTTGAACCCATGACCCCGTCCTTACCAAGGACGTGCTCTACCACTGAGCTACAGCAGCTTGGGTACAGACCAGCCCGGTTGGGCAATCGAATTCCCCTGCGGTAAAATCACAGGAATGGCTCACCGCCGGCCCGGCGCGGAACACGCTGGCGAAAAGGTGCACACACCCAATTCTACGAATCCTACCACACCCATCCTGACAAGTCAAGCAGAATCCAGCCGCTCGCTTTGCGTGGAGCGGGCGATGGGGCTCGAACCCACAACATCTGGCTTGGAAGGCCAGTGCTCTACCAATTGAGCTACGCCCGCCTACGAAGCTGGTGGGCAGGGGAGGATTCGAACCTCCGAAGGCGTCGCCAGCAGATTTACAGTCTGCCCCCTTTGTCCGCTCGGGAACCTGCCCGCTGCTCTTGTTGCGCCGCTGGCTCTCGCAAGTCCTTATGTGCTATGGAGCTAGTGAGGGGATTTGAACCCCTAACCTGCGGTTTACAAAACCGCTGCTCTGCCGTTGAGCTACACTAGCACTGCCCAACCAACTGCTTATACACGCCACCGGCTGGCGTTTTCAAGTGCCTGTGCCGCCCGCCAGGCGCCTGGGGCCCTGCGAGGGCTTGCCGACGCGAGACGCTTGCGCCTAGCCCGTCTTGCGTGTAGTATTGGGCCAACGATGCTCTTTTGCACAGGAGTCGCTGCGGTGCTCGAAATGGACGACGACGAGCTGTGCCTGGTGGGCCTGTGCGCAACGGACGGCGTGGGCCCGGCCGGCATAGCAAGGCTCCGCGAGGCGGCGCGCAACAGGGGCGTGCCGCTGCACACGTTGATGGACCTGCCGCGCGCGGAGTTGGAGGCGGAGGTGGGCCTGCCGCGTGCAGCCGTGCGGGCCGTCGCTGCTATGGGCTCCGCGAGATCGCACGGCCGATCCGTCTTGTGGCGGCTGGGCCGGGCCGGTATGCGCGTCCTCATAGAGGGGCAACAGGACTACCCCCGTCGGCTGCGGGAATCGCTGGGGAGCCAGACGCCCCCGGTGCTCTTCGTTGCGGGTGACGTTGCGGCCCTTCATGAGCCTTGTGTCGCGGTGGTCGGGTCGCGCCGGCCGTCCCGCGTCGCCAGGGATGCGGCACGCAAGCTGGCCGGCGAACAGGCGGCCGGCGGGACGACCGTTGTCAGCGGCGGAGCGCGCGGGATCGACACGACGGCGCACGCGGCGGCCGCTTCGGCGGGACGGACGGTTGTGGTGCCGGCCATGGGGGTGGAGCGTTTCCGCTGGCGTGGTCTGAGCGCCTCTGAGCTTTCGGATGGGGGATGGTGCGTGCTGGGGCAGTTTCCGCCGCAGGCCGGCTGGCGGGCGGCCTACGCCCTGATGCGCAACCGCACCATAGTCGCCTTGAGTGAGGCGGTCGTCGCGTTCGAACCTCGGGATACCGGCGGCACCTGGCACAGTTGCGTGGGTGCGCTGCACATGCGCAAGCCGCTCTACGTGGCGACGGCCTCTTGCGGCGGAGCCAGGGGGCGGGGGCTCAGGCGGCTGGTGCGGCTGGGAGCCGTCGCTCTCGACCCGACTCGCATGCCCGACTGTGCCGAGTTCAGCCGGCTGGTCGCGGAGTACCGTGCGCCGCTGTCGCCGGACCAGCTCCGCCTGTTCGACATTCCTGAGTTGTGAGGCGCGGCGTCCCGCCGGTTCTCGCTTGAGTCGGTCTGTCGCTTGACCTAAACTGAGGGCCGCCTGGTTTCGCGGGGCGTTCCGGCCTGTTCCAACGAGACGAGGGGTTGCGATGTCGCTCTTGGTCGTGGGTTCGGTTGCTCTGGACAAGGTCGAGACTCCTTACGGTTCGGCTGATGACGAACTGGGGGGTTCGGCCGTGTATTTCTCTTTTGCGGCGGTGTGTTTCTCACCCGTCCGGCTGGTTGGGGCCGTGGGGCAGGACTTTCCCCCCGCTTACGTGCAGCGCCTCGCGAGCCGCGCCATTGACTTGCGGGGGCTGCAGCAGGCGGAGGGCAGGACCTTCCGCTGGCACGGCGCCTACGAAGGCCGGATGGAGCAGGCCCGGACCCTGGACGTGGAGCTGAACGTGCTGGCCCGGTTCCAGCCGGACATACCCCGGGATTATGCGGACTCGCGCTACGTTTTCCTGGCCAACGGGTCGCCGGCGACGCATATGCACGTGCTCGACCAGATGGACGGGCCGCGGTTCGTCCTGGCTGACACCATGAACTACTACATTGAGAACGAGCGCGATGCCTTGCTTGAGCTGATGGGACGGATTGACGGACTGATTCTGAACGACGCCGAGGCGCTCCAGCTCAGCGGCGAAACGAACCTGTTCAGAGCGGCCCGCTGGGTCTGCGAGCGCGGACCGTCCTGCTGCATCGTCAAGAAGGGCGAGCACGGATCGGTCCTGCGCAGTTCGGAGGGCGTTTTCGTGCTGCCCGGCTTTCCCCACGAGAGCGTGGTGGACCCCACGGGGGCCGGGGATGCTTTCGCCGGGGGATTGATGGGTTACCTGGCCGGCAGGGACGAACTTCAACGGGAGACCTTGAAGCGCGGCCTCGCCTACGCGACCGTCACGGCGTCTTTTGCCATAGAGCAGTTCGGGCCGGCAGGGCTGGAGAACCTGACGGCGGAGGACATTGACAGGAGGCTGAAGGAGTTCTTCAGGCTAACCCATCTGTGCACGCCGTGAGGGGGGCGCCGCGCGCGGCGGCCCCGGGCTCGGTCAGCCCGATGCCTGCGCTTTCGCGTCGTTGACGCGGTTCTGGCACTGTGCTTGCTTTCGGGCGGCGGTGTTGGCGTGCATGACGTGCTTTGCGGCGGCTTGCTGGTAGAGCTTCGTTAGCAAGTCGAGAAGTTTTTCGGCTGCCTCGACATCACCGCGTTCCAGCACACGGTCGAACTTGGTTTGTTCCGTGCGGAGCCGGCTCTTGACGGTCTTGTTCCGCAGGTTCCTTTTCTTGCTCTGTTTCAGGCTTTTCAGTGCTGCTGAACGGCGTGGCATTCAGTGTTTCCTTCCCGAACTGAGACGGCGGGACGCGGGACGGACTATTTGCCTAACGATTCCACCTTTTGGGCGACGTCCCGGAAGTTGATGTCCTGGCTGTAGATCTTCTTGAAGAGACTGAGGGCCTCCTCGCTTTTGCCCATCTGTTCGCAGACCTGGGCCCTGTAGTAGCAAAGCTCCTTGCCTTCCGCATCCATCTCGCGATGACGCTCGGCGGCCCGCTCCAACTGCTCCAGGGCCAGATCAAGCTGACCTTTGTGCATGAAGCACAAGCCCAGCATCTTCCAGCATTCCTGCTCGTATCGGGCGTCCTGAAGGGCGTTCTGGAAGGCGGCGATGGCCTCATTATGGCGCCCGGCCTCGAACTGCGCCTTGCCCAGTTCGACCTGCAGTGCCCGGTCGGTAGGATGCTGCGAAATGCGCCACTTGTATTCCTTGACGGCAAAGTCAATCCGACGCTGCCTGAGTTCCGCTCGTTTCGTTTCTGCTTGGGCGTCCGCCGGGCTCCTGTCCGCCGCCTCTGCGGCTTTGGTTTCGGCATCCTTGTAGATGCGCAAGTGCACGTCGCCCAGTCTCGCACGAATCTCGTATTCGTCGGGGAACTCCTGGTGCTTCTGTCGGAGCAGCTTCTGGGCCTCGGCGACCTGGTCGGTGTCCAGGTAAAGCCTGGCCAGCGTCAGAATCCTATTGATGCTGTCGGGATGTTCCTGGAGTTCCTTTTCGGCTCTGGCCACTGCTTCGCGCAGGTCGGCCATCGTTACGGCTATCCGGCCCTCCGCTTCCAGGCTGGCAGTCTTGTCTTTGCCACGGATCATGTCCCTGAAACTGTCGGCCGATTCCATGTCGTAGGCTGTCATGTGATCGGTGGCCGCCACGTCGCGCACTTCCTGTTGCAGATCTCGGTTGGCCGGTTCCAGGCTGGCGAGGCGGGTCAGGTATTCCAGGGCCTCCTGATGCGCACCCATCTGTCTCAAGACGTCGCCGAGCGCGCGCAGCGTTTTCTTGGACAATGGTTTCAGTTTGAGGGCGTCTTTGTAGATGTTGACGGCTTCTCGCGGAAAGCCCGCTTTGTGGGCCGCCTTCGCGGCCTTCATCAGTGCCCAGCAGCTGTTCGGGCTGCGCTCCAGGTAGTCCTCGAACACCTCGAGCCTCTTGCCGGGTTTCGAAAGGAGCCCTCGCACCGAGGTGAGCAGGCCACGTGGCACCGCCATGACCAGGCCGAGCGGCGATCCGCCCTCCTGCTGTTGCCATCGTCGTTCCGCGCCCCTGAGCAGGATGCGTGCGTCCGGGTAGTCGGGCTGTTGCCGCAACACCTCCCGGAACAGTCTGATGGCATAGTTGAACTGGCCCCGCTCCACCGCGTCACACGCCTTTGTGTAGACTTCTTCGACCGCCATGCTTCTTCCCAGGGCAGAGGCGTTCACGTATGCTGCGACGACTGTATAAGGTAGCTAATGCTGCGTCTACTGTCAAGAAGACGGTCAACTCAAACCATCTCGACCGAATGCCCTTGCCGCCCCGATATGCTTGGGTTAGAATCCATCTTCCGCCCGTCCGGGCCGGCGGGCGGAAAGGCTGCGCTCTATGCCTCGGTGGAAGGGAGCAGGGTCGTGAGAGTCATCCAGGTCGGAGTGGGCGGATTCGGCAGGACGTGGCTGGGCCGGATCCAACGCGACCGCACTGCCTCCCTGGTGGCGCTGGCCGACGTGAGCGAGGAGGCCCTCAGACGGGCCCGGGAGGAGACCGGGCTGACCGCCTCTCGGTGCTTCACGGACTTCCGAGTCGCTTTCGACACTGCGGAAGCCGATGCGGTGCTGAACGCCACACCCCCCGCCGTGCATCACGAGGTGGCTCTGGCGGCGCTCGAACGGGGCCTGCACGTGCTGACTGAGAAGCCCATTGCCGACGACATGGAGCACGGCCGCCAGATGGTGGAAGCCGCCGAAGGGGCGGGGCGGACGCTCATGGTCAGTCAGAACTACCGTTTCCGCCCCTGGGCCAGAACGATGCGGCAGTTGCTGCTCAGCGGCAAATTCGGTCCGCCGGACAACTTGTCCGTCTGTTTTGCGAAGTCTGTGCAGTTTGACGGCTCTTTCCGGGTCACGATGGAACACCCCCTGGTCAGGGACATGAGCATCCACCATTTCGACCTGATGCGGGCACTGACGGGCCGGGAGGCCCTTGTGGTTTATGCGAAGGGCTGGCGGCCCCAGTGGAGCTGGTTCGAGCACGATCCGTGCGTGGTCGTGGTTTTCGAGTTCGAGGGCGGTTTGAAGGCGCTCTACGAGGGCACGTGGGTGACCCGCGGGCGGGAGACCACGTGGGACGGCTACTGGCGCGTGGAATGCCCGGAGGCCGTCATGGAGCTGCGCGGCGGCCGGGTGCACGTCATCCCGGCTGGCCATCCCGATCAGGACAGCGAAGTGGAGTTGCATGGAACGCCCAGCAGCGGACAGAGCGCGGCCCTCCTGGAGTTTCAGCAGGCAATAGCCGAGGGGCGGGAGCCGGAGACCAGCGGTCGCGATAACCTGAGAAGCCTTGCGATCAGCTTCGCCGTCATGGAGTCTTCCAGGACGGGCGTGCCGGTTGAGGTCGGCAAGCTGATCGGATCCGATTGACTCCCCTCAAGAGCATGGTGGGCGGCGCGTCGTGGATTCAAAAGAAAGCAGCTTTGCCAGAAGGTTGGAGGAGTTCAGCCAGCATATCGAGGCGATGCTGGGCCAGATCAGGCGCGTCATCTACGGGCAGGAGAGCGTAATCAAGCAACTGCTGGGCGGCATCTTCGCCTGTGGCCATTGCCTGATGGTCGGTGTGCCCGGTCTGGCCAAGACGATGATGGTGTCCAGCCTGGCGCAGGTCACGTCCCTGACCTTCCGGCGCATTCAGTTCACGCCCGACCTGATGCCCAGCGACATCACCGGCACGAACGTGCTGGACGAGAGCACGGGGCAGAGGGACTTCCGCTTCGTGCCGGGTCCCATTTTCGCGCACATCGTTCTGGGCGATGAGATCAACCGCACGCCGCCCAAGACGCAGGCGGCGCTGCTCCAGGCCATGCAGGAGAGGCAGGTGACCGTGGGGCAGGTCACTTACGACCTGCCGCGCCCCTTCTTCGTCATCGCCACCCAGAACCCGATCGAGCAGGAGGGCACTTACCCGCTGCCCGAAGCCCAACTCGATCGGTTCATGTTCAATATCCACATTGACTATCCGGACGAGCAGGTCGAGCAGAGAATACTGGGGGAGACGACGCGCGGTTGGCAGGCGAACCTGGAGAGCGTCATAGATGGGCAGCAGATACTAGAGATGCAGGACCTTGTGGAGGAGATCGTCGCATCGCCGTACGTGGTGCAGTACGCGACGGCCTTGATCAGGGCATCGCGGCCCACCTCGGAGGGCGCGCCGGAGTTCGTGCGGAAGATGGTGGATTGGGGCGCGGGGCCCCGGGCCGGGCAGCACCTCATACTGGGCGCGAAGGTCATGGCCGCCATGGACGGGCGCTTCAACGTTTCCATAGACGACCTCAAGAGCGTGGCCGTGCCCGTCCTGAGACATCGTATCGCCTGCAACTTCCAGGCCCAGGCCGAGGGGGTAGACAGTGTGCGGATCGTCCACATGCTGCTGGAAGGGGTGAGCGAGCCGGACGTCAAGAGATATGAGTAGAACGGCGGCCGGGCCGCGTCGGGGAGGAATTGAAAAGCCGGCGTGGAAACTGTAGGATTCTGCCGGAACGCTGGACGCTGTATCGCATCATAGTAGGCGGGCAAGTCTTTCCCTTGGCGAGGAGGCAGGGGAATGGGCTTAAGGCACTGGAGGGCACCTGCGGTGGTCCTGCTGGCCGCGTGCTGTGTGCTGGCAGGCTGCACGACGTATGTGCCGCAGTCTTTCTGGGAGAGCTGATCCCTTACCTGTCCGAGAAGGTGCGACGGGAGACTCTGAGCGCGCAGAGCCCGGAGATAGCCGGCAGGTTCGACCCTGCCATCTCTATCGGTCACTGAAGGACGCTATCGAGCGCGGTGGCGTTTGCGAGCATTTGGACGCGAGGAATCTATGAAACTGGTAGCCATGGCGGCGGACGGCACGCCCACCGTTGCGCTTGTGCTGGACCACAATGTGTTGATCCTCGGCGCCGCTTCGGGCGGCGACATTGTCGGGCCGCTGGAACGGGTCCTGGCCGACGCGGACTCAATGGCGGCGGCGCGCCGTCTTGCGGAGCGGGCTCAGGAGGACGCCCGTTTTGCCGGGCGTTACTGCATGCCCCTCCACGAGGCCGACCTGCTGGCCCCCATAGCGCGGCCCGGCAAGGTGCTCTGCCTGGGGCTCAACTACCGCGACCATGCCGCTGAAAGCGGCGCCCGGGTGCCCCACGAACCGGTCGTATTCTCCAAGGTGTCCACCAGCGTCATCGGCCCGGGCGATCCCATTCTGCTGCCCAGGACATCCGTGCAGATAGACTACGAGGTGGAGCTTGCCTTTGTGATCGGGCGCCCGGCGAAGAACGTGTCCGCCGACACAGCGATGCAGCACGTGGGGGGTTACACCGTCCTGAACGACGTGACGGCCCGCGATTACCAGCGCGACAAAGGCGGCGAGCAGTGGACGCTCGCCAAGTCTTTCGACACCTTCTGCCCGATCGGGCCGTGGATCGTGACGGCGGATGAGATCGAGCACCCCCACGACCTGCATCTGGAATGCGTAGTCAGCGGCGAGAAGATGCAGTCGTCCAGCACCTCGCAGATGATCTTTCGGATCCCGCAGATCATTGAGTACCTGAGCGCAGTGCTGACCCTGGAGCCGGGGGACGTGGTCGGCACCGGGACGCCGCCGGGGGTGGGTTTCGCGCGAACGCCGCCGCGGTTCCTGCGTCCCGGCGACGTCGTGGAATGCACCGTCGAGAAGATCGGCACTCTTGTCAACCCGGTGCAGTAGCCCGGCTTCCTGCCGGCGCCGGGCGCCTGGGTTGGTTCGCTGGACCGGACTCGCCGAGGCGGACGCGGGGCCGGTGGGGGGGGACAGCCCATGATGTCTGCCTCGAAAACAAGCTGTGTTGTCTTCGGCGCCGGGGCGCTCGGTCTGGGGTTCCTTGGGCCGGAGCTTTCGCGCGACTGCCGCGTCACCTACCTCGACATCCCGGCCAAGGCCGAACTGCTCGACCACCTGAAGGCCGAAGGAAGCTACGTCTTCAATGAGGCCGGTCTTTCCATGCGGCCGGTGCGTGTCGCCGGGGTGGGCGGCCTCTGCATCGGGGTCGCCGCCCAGGAGCCGGCAGTGCACCAGGCCCTGGACGAAGCGGACATCGTTCTGACGGCCGTGGGCGGGGCGAACCTGCCGAAGCTGGCGCCACTGCTTGCCGTGGCGGCGGGCAGGCGGTCGCAGGAGCGGCCCCTGCGCGTGTTGTGCGCTGAGAACGGCGTCGAGATCGCCCGCGGTCTGCGGGCGGCCGTGGAGAGGGAAGCCAGCAGGGAGTTCGGCGCGTCGCTGCTGGTTGGCGACACCGTCATGGGGCGGATGTGCAGGATAGAGACGGCCCCCGAGCCGCCGCTGGAGCCGCCCGCTCCCGGGCTCGACTGGGCGGTGGTCGCCGAGCCGTTCTTCGGGATTCCCATCGAAGCGCACGCCGTCGTCGGCCTGCGGCATGTGCCCGGCGCACTGCATCCGGAGCCGCCCGAGGAGTTCAGCGCGTCCGAGGACGTCAAGATGCTGGCGCACAACGGGCTCCACCTGACGCTGGCCGGCATCGGCTGCCTGAAAGGCCGGCGCTTCTTCAGCGAGTTGCGAGGTGAGACGGAGACGATGGAGCTGGGCAGGCGGCTGGTCGCGGAGGAAGCCGGCCCCGCGCTCCTGAGCAAGCACGGGGAGGCGACGGACCGCAACGCCTACCTGAATTACTGCGACGCCATCCTGCGACGCACGACGTGCCCCGTCTTCCACGACTCGATTGCTCGGGGAATACGGGGCATCATGCGCAAGCTCGATCCGTGGGAGCGGCTGGTCTACAGTGTGCGGACGGTCGCGGAGCAGGGGGTCGAGCCCGAGGCTTTTGCCGTTGGCCTGGCCGCCGCCGTCACCGTGGCGCAGCGCGGCGGCGAAACGGACATGGAATTCCGGGAGGTCCTCACGCTGCACTGCGGCTTCGATGACGAAGACGACGCGGACCTCCTGCGCCTGGTGGAGGACGGCCGCAGCTTGCTGCAGGAAATGGTCGGTTAGCAGCCCGTTCAAAAATGTGGCTGGGCTGCCCCTCAGGGAAAACCACAGGCGAGGGCGCCTGTGCTACACAAATACGAGAAAGCTCCGACAGGAGCGACGGAGGCTCGGCTCGTAATGTAGCGCAGCCGCCCTCGGCTGCGGCGGATGGGAATGGCCGGAACTCAGGCGAGGGCGCCTGAGCTACAAGGCAGTCTGGGGCGCTCGGGTATTGAGTATTCCGGAGGCTGCTTGTTCTTGAACAGGCTGTTAGCCCAGGGGAGAAGGCGCGTGATCCAGGTTGTGGCCCACCGGGGAATCGCTGCGACCGAGCCGGAGAACACACTGCGCGGCTTTCACCGCGCTAAGGCGCGTCATGGAGCGTAGCGACCTTCGGCCGAGTTCGAGCGAAGCGAGAATCCAGGCCGACTGTTTCTCAAGTGGTCCAACAAATGCTCCGAGCGGATCGTTGACGCCGAGCCTGCCCGCGTTCGTGCGTTGTGTTTCTCTGGCGGGGGGCCTCTATCGGCGGGAGCGCCGGTCGAGTTCTGTGCGCGCCTCCTTGCGGCGCTGTTCGGCCTGTTTCTTCTCGCGCTTGTCCCAGCGTTTTCTGCGTCGCGCCAGGCCGATCTCCACCTTGGCGTGCCCGCCCTTGAAGTAGACCGACAGCGGGATGAGGGTGTAGCCGCGCTGGGAGCACCGGGAGATGATGCGGCCGATTTCGCGGCGGTGCAGCAGCAGCTTGCGGGGACGCTTCGGCTCGTGGTTGAGGATGTTGCCCTGTTCGTAGGGAGGGATGTGCATGTCGTACAGGTAGAGCTCGTCGCCCCTGTGCCGGGCGAACGCTTCTCCCAGGCTGCAGGCGCCGTTGCGCAGGCTCTTCACCTCGGTGCCCTGCAGCACCATGCCCGCCTCGTAGGTGTCCTCTATGAAGAAGTCGTGGCGGGCCCGTCGGTTCCGAGCCACCATCTTTACGTTGTTCCCTTCACGGGCCATGACGGACCTATGGTATCTGGCGCCGGGCCCGAATGCAAAACGCCCCCGTCTGCCCGGTCCTGGCTCGCACGTCTACCGGTTGCCCCGATGCGGCGCCCGTCTGGGCGGCCTCCTTGGGGGCGTCCTCACGCGGCCCGGCCCTGGCCTCGGCATGTGGCGGCGAGGCGCATCTCGGGGACGGCGTTCTGTTCCTTGTCGCTTAGCCATTTCTCTTACAGCTCATCCGGTTGAGTCTGCAGGCGTTCGAGCGAGCCGCGGAACTCGTCGCCGTGATTCGGGCGGCCACAGGCCCCCTCACACGCCGGCCGTCTCCGCAATTCGCTCCCGGGCGATCTCAACGTAATGTCGGTCCAACTCGAAGCCAACGTAACGGCAGCCGAGCCGTTGCGCGGCAAGGGCAGTCGTGCCGGTGCCCATGAATGGATCGAGCACAACCAGCGGCTCATCGCGCAGCCCGTGAAGCCTGATGCACATCTCCGGCAGCTTGTCCGGGAAGGCGGCCGGGTGCGTCTTCGCGCCGGTGACCGTCTCGTAGGGGATGAACCACGTGTTGCCGCGGTCGCGCAGGTCCCGCGTGGCCTTTTTCCAGCGACCGATGTTGCTCTTGTCCCCGTAGGGCACGCCGACGGCGAGTTTGTCCAGCTTCACGTTCCCCGTCTTGGT
>DAOVRD010000320.1 GCA_030628375.1 Planctomycetota bacterium | reverse complement strand
CTCGTCCACGCCCGCCACATCATCGAAGGTGACGTCCGGCTTCTGCTTCTGGGCGGATTCTGCGCTGCTGCCCACAAAGGGCATCAGTCCGTCTCGAGAGGTCGCGGCTCGCATCTGCCGGTTGAAGAAGTAAACCATTATGACAAGTAGCAGCAGGAACGGGGCCATGTTGAGCAGGATCATTGGCACCATGCCCGCCGGTCCCTTTACCGTCAGGGCCTCTTTCGGCAGCGCACGGGACCAGTCGTCCAGGCGCTCATCTATGTATCCCTCGGTCAGGTTGATGCGGAAGGCCACGGGCGAACCGGCCCCCGCTTTGAGTTTGCCCCGGGCCTTGGTGCCTTCGATGCGCAGTTCGGCAACCTGGCCGCTTTCCATGTGGGCCTCAAACTCGCCGAAGGCGATCTCTTTCTCGATGGGTTGGCTCACCTTCCGCCACAGGACGATGCCCACCAGGATGGCACCGAGGAAAATGGCCCACAAGAGCAACTGGCGGCCGATCCGCGGCCTCGCAGGACCGTCCGAACCGCCCGGCTCATGCGGTGGCGGCGTGCCAGGGACTCTGTCTTTGTCCTTCTGTGATCTCATCTTACGACAACCACTCAGGTGGAACGTTTCGTCTCTACAGCCTGCCAGTACATCTTACCAGTTCTTCTGCATCTTTTCCACGATGCTCTGGGCCGTTTTCTGGAACAGCCGGCCAAACGGTGCCAGATCCAGCGTCCCTCGCTGAACACGGGGCGGAGTCACCGCGTCCAGGGCCGTCGGGGCTGCAACCCCGGCCACGCGGGCCGTGGCGACGACCGTCTGCTCCGGCACGATGTCCGTCCCCGTGAGCCTGTCGCGCCAGCGGAAACGGACCTCCGCCGTCGCCCCTGCCAGGAGTATCTGGTCGTCTTCTGACTTGACGTGCGCTCGCTCCCGGAAATCCACGATCTCGCCCCCCAGGATGCTGTCGGCCCGGTCCTTGGGCGCGATGATGAATGGCGTGCGAAGCTTGATCTCTTCTACGACGGCCTTGGTCAGTTCCACCTCGAGCTCGCGCCGGAAGGTCTTGTTGTCAAAGAACTCCACGTACACGGTCTTGATGTCGCTGCGGAACACGTTGTTGGTCGCATAGCCGCACCCGCTCAACAGGGCCGCTGTGACCAGCAGGAAGGTGAGAACGTGTCGTTTCTTCATTGATGCCGGCTCCGGGCCCGTCCTGGGCTCCGGCGATGCCTAATCACCTGGCTGCGCCGTGCTCACTCCGGGCAATCTGAGGGGCTTCATGTCGCCTCTCAGGGGGACTTCGGCCCCTCTTGTTATCTTGCCGAGTGTTTCGGTGGCCCACTCGGCCTCGGGCGTCTCACGAAACTCCTCCTGGATGTACTCCAGGTAGTTGATAGCCGCCCACGGTCTCCTCTTGGTGTCCATGTAGAACCTGGCGATCTGGCTGTAGAGGGCCGCACGGGTGCTGCGCACTTCCGCCAGTTTCTCCTTCGCTTCGGACGCATAGGCATGGGCGGGAGATGTCTCGAGGAAATCCACAAACGACCGCTCGGCCGCTTGCACTCTCTCAAGTCCAAGGCGCAGCCACTTGGCCATCTCCCATTCGCATTCTGCGTACCTGAACAGGCAGTATGGCGCCCACTTGCTGTATGGATAGAAGCTGGTCAGCGCCATGTAGCCGTCCTGCGCGTCCAGGTAGAGCCCTTTGTCAAAGGCGACGTCGGCCTTCTCTTTCAGCGCGCCGGCTCTCTCTTCGTCGGTGGAACCTGTATCTATCAGTCGGTCGTACAGCCGAAGGGACGCGCCCATGTCCTGCTCCGCCTGGAGCCGGGCCGCCGTGAACTGGAGCTTCCTCAACTCCTGGGCGAGCGGGCTGCCCGCATGTTCGACGCCGAGCCCTGCCAGTTCGTCGAAGGCTTTCCCGTACTCGCCGCATGCCAGGAGCCCCCGCGCCATGGCGAGCCGTGCGTCAGTCACCCACTCCCCTTCGGGGTCGGCGGCGATCAGCTCGCGCAGCTCGGCCACGCCGCCGGCCCACTGACCCGCACCGATCAGGGCGAGAGCGTGTGCTCGCCGCGTTGTCGCGGTGTCGCGCGGCAGCTTCTCGAGTTGGACCTCGCCGGTCTCCGGCGTCCAGACCTCGACGGCCAGCACGGCGGAAGCAGCCCATAACAGGCCCGCCGCGAGCCACAAGATCTTTGTCGTCGGAACGTTCATGAATGCCTTCCCGGCGGACATGAGCCTCTCTGACCGCACAAACAGCGCGCGGGAATCCCTCTTCCCGTGCGTGCATTGTACCAGAACCGCCGGGCGCATTTCAGACCCTTTCCCCGGCGATTGGCTGTCAACTGTGGCCGCAGTTCTGTCTCGCTGCGCCGCGCCGACTCAACGGAGCCAGGACTTCTCCTGGAGTTCGGAGACAAGCTGCCGCACGAACGGGCCCGCCACGGTGGGCCTGTCCGGAACCTGACAATTCCACTCCTCGGTGCGCCCTCCTCTGTCCGCCGCAAGGGTGAGTCGGGCGGCGACCTTCGCGCCGGGTCGCTGCCTCTGGACGAAGAGCAACAGGGGCTGGTTGGCGAACCGTCCCGGGCCCACCCATGGTCCGGAGATCGAGCTGGGCGGGTGCAGCACGAATTCACTTCCCGTCGGCGGCCAGTACAGGTTGCGCAGGAAGTCCAGGGCCGCCAGTTCGGGGGGCACGGAGTCCGGCAGCGCCAGCGCGACCCCGCGCAACTGGGACGCCAGCCGTCCGAGCCCCTCGCAGGGCCAGTCTCTGCCGATCTGAAGGACAGCAAGGCGCAGCCGGCCGTCGTCCTCCGCTGGCGGCCTTTCCACGTGCGGTACCTCCACGTCCTGGCGGCCGGTAACGAAAACCAGCAAGCCGTCACCTTCGGCCGCGCCCGCCCACTGGAGCGTCCATTGCAGGAAATCGGACGTCCGTCCCCCTGCCCCATCCTCAAGCCCCCACAGCCCCGTCAGCATGGTCTCCACGCGTGTAGGGAAGTGCCGCATCAGCGGATCGGGATCGGTCCGCAGCTTGCCGTCGTAGGCCACCAATGCCGTCCTGCTCCCGGGCGGCAGCGCGGTCAGGAGGACCTCCAGCACCTCATGGGCGTAGGCGCGGCCCCCTGCTCCAAAGTCAGCGGCGGCGTCGAACGCAATGAACACATTGAGCCCTTTCCTGATCCATTCGCCCTTGCGGACTTTGGGCCGCCACGCCGCGAGCCCGAACAGGTCCTGCCCATCCTCCAACCAGAGACAGTCCACGCCATTTGATTCCGCCAGTGCAAACTCCAGCACTATTGGGCGGCCGGGGTCGAACCGGTCCTCGGCCCGGGACCAGCTTATGGCTTCGCGGCGCCTCACCCGATAGTTCATGGTTGGGCAACGGAAGTCCTTCAGTCCGCCTCCTGCCGAAGCGTCCACGTGCAGTTCCAGCCGGCCGATCTCGTTGGCGGTCCAGACCTGTGGGTTCACGCCCAGACCGAACAGGCCGTTGCGGACCCGCATCAGGCAGACGGCCGTCGTCTGGTGGACGCGTGTTTCCCCCGGTTCAAGCTTGATGGGGTCTGCGCCTGCCACGGCGAGGGGCGGCGGCAAGAGGACGTCACCGGCCGATAGCACGCCTTCCCACGGCTCGGCGCCGTCGTTGCTCAGTTCCATGTCCATGCTTACCAGAGCGAGCGGACCGCGCACTGTGATTGTAGCCGTCATGCCTTTCACGGCGACGCCCGCGCCAAGCACTGGCGGGTCCGCCGCAACTGCCACAGAGGCGAGCTGCCGAAGCGACAAGCGCTGCCCGTTGGTGGAGTCGAACGCCTTCAGCCAGTAGACGGCGTCAACGGCACGCATGCTGCGGATCGGTCCCGTCACGGCGCCTTCCACCAGCATTGCCGCCTGGCCGGCCTCCACTTCGGCGGGAGCTTTCTCATTCTCGACGACGACGGTTCCGGAGAGGCACGCCACTCGCAGGCGCTTCAAGGAGATCGAAGCGACCAGCTCGCCCTGCGGGCAGTTCACGATGCCGTTTGCCGTGACGAGCCGGACGGGTTTCGTCGCGGTTCCGTCACAACGGGCGTATATCCGCCCCACTACTAGCTCGGCCGTCGAGGTGTCCGTGAGCGCTGCCGAAGCCATGCCTGGCAGCCGCCACGTTACTCCTTGCCCACGCACCTCCAGGAGGGAATCCGGCCCTGTGTTGAGCTGCGCCCCCGGGGGGAGGAAGTCCAGCTTGCTCAGCCCGCGCCAGTCGGCAGTGCCCGGGCTCCTCACTTCGACCGGTCCCGACAGCACGGATATCTCGCCCATGCTGGGTAACGGCTCGCCCTCTGTCCTGAACAGAACAAGTGCGCCGACTGTCCCGGCCATCAGGGCCAGCACACCGCCGACGAATATCGAGGCCTTCTGCCAGGCAGGCCGTTCGGGAGAAGGGTCGGCCGGGGGGCGCTTCAGGGGGGTTGGGTCCGCAAGTGCGTCCCGGATTCCCTTCGCGAGGAAGTCCTCCATCTCCTCCGGAAACCGGACCGGTTCAACGTTGCGTGTCTCGTCCAGCGCTTTCCGATAAGCGTCCACGCGCCGCGTGCACTCGGGGCAGGTGCGCAGATGGTCGTGCAGTTGATACTCGGCCTCCCGGGTCATCGGGGCTAACAGGCTCCTGACCAGCTCT
>DAOVRD010000149.1 GCA_030628375.1 Planctomycetota bacterium | reverse complement strand
GCAGTCGCCCCCTTCGACTGGGACCTGGCAGGTTTCCCACGAAGCCCCGTGCCGACGGACGCCATTCCCGACATCGGCGAGAACCAGCAGATAGTCTTCACCGAGTGGATGGGCCGGTCGCCCCAGGACGTCGAGGACCAGATCACCTATCCCCTCACGTCCTCCCTGCTGGGCGTGCCCGGCGTGAAGACGATCCGCAGCAACTCCATGTTCGGCTTCTCCAGCATCTACATCATCTTCAAGGAGAACGTTGACTTCTACTGGTCGCGCAGCCGCGTCCTGGAGAAGCTCAACAGCCTGCCTGCCGGCACGTTGCCAGAAGGTGTCCAGCCTGCCCTGGGGCCCGATGCTACGGCACTGGGACAGATCTTCTGGTACACCCTCGAAGGGCGCGACCCCGACGGCAATCCCGCTGGCGGCTGGGACCTGGATGAATTGCGCACGATCCAGGACTGGTACGTACGCTACGCGCTACTCTCCGCCGAGGGCATCAGCGAGGCGGCGTCGGTAGGCGGGTTCGTACGCGAGTACCAGATTGACGTGGACCCGGACGCCATGCGAGCGCATAAAGTCACGCTTGATCAGATCTTCAACGCGGTTCGGGCCTCCAACGTCGACGTCGGCGCCCGGACAATAGAGATCAACAAGGTGGAGTATGTGATCCGCGGACTCGGGTTCATCCGGAGCCTGGCTGACGTGGAAGACACAGTGGTCAAGGTTGCGGAGAACGTGCCCATCTATGTCAAGAACATCGCGAAGGTGTCTCTGGGGCCGGCGCTTCGGCGTGGTGCGCTGGACAAGGACGGTGCGGAAGCGGTCGGTGGCGTTGTCGTCGTACGCTACGGCTTCAACCCGCTTGAGGCCATCAAGAACGTCAAGGAGAAGATAGCCGAGGTCGCGCCCGGCCTCCCGACCAAAGCCGTCATAGACTTCCGGAATATCTCACGAGCCGAGGCCGAGGTATTTGCCGAAGCAAAGGGGGTTGCCGCCTTCGACGGCCCCGATGTCAACCAGGACGCCTGGCTGGCATGGCTGCGTCGGACACCGCGCGCCGAGTGGCCCGACTGGCTGACAACGAGCCACGTTACCGTTGTGCCATTCTACGACCGCTCCGGCCTGATCTACGAGACGCTGGGGACGCTCAGCTCCGCCCTGACCGAAGAAATCCTCGTGACCATTATCGTCGTCATCGTGTCGGTCCTGTACCTGCGAAGCTCGCTGCTGATAAGTGCTGCCCTGCCGCTCGCCGTGCTGATGTGTTTCATTGGCATGAAGCTTTTCGGGGTGGACGCCAACATCGTGGCGCTGTCCGGCATAGCCATCGCCATCGGCACGATTGTGGACATGAGTATCATCGTCTGCGAGAACACCCTCAGGCATCTGGAACGGGCCCCCCCGGACGAACCGCGCCTGGAGGTCGTCTTCCGGGCCGCTCGCGAGGTGGGCGGCGCGGTCTTGACGGCCGTCGCCACGACGGTGGTCAGTTTCCTGCCCGTGTTCGCAATGACGGGCGCGGAGGGGAAGCTCTTCAAGCCCCTGGCTTTCACCAAGACATTCGCCCTGATCGCCTCGGTGATCGTGGCGCTTATGGTGGTGCCACCCGGTGTGTACCTCCTCTTCAGCAGGGAGGTCCGCTCCAAGAAGCTCAAGACGCTCTTTCTGGGCGGCGTTGTCGTGGCTGGGCTTGTAATCTTTGCTGGGACTCGCTGGCGGATCGCCGGGTCGGTCCTGGCCTTGCTGGGCGTCTGCTATCTCATGGCCGAGTACGTTCCTGCCCGCTTGCGAAGGATTGGCCCATGGCTGGCAAGCGCGATTGCAGTCGCGGTTGTGGCCGTCCTGCTCACCCGGCACTGGGAGCCCCTCGGGCCGGAGCAGGGCCTGACGCGGAACCTGGTGTTCGTGGCAGGCATCATTGGGGGATTGCTCCTGTTCTTCTACGTCTTTCGCCGCCTGTATGAACCGCTCCTCCGCTGGTGCCTGGCGCACAAGCTGGCGTTCCTTTCGGCCCCCTCTTTGCTCGTGCTTCTCGGAGCGGCAGTCTGGCTGGGGGCTGACCGGGTGTTCGGGTTCGCGCCACTCGTCGCGGGCAAGCTCGGTGTGAGCCCGGAGGCCATTGTGGACAGCCCTTTGTGGGGCAGGCTCTCCGAGACGTTTCCGGGCCTCGGCAAGGAATTCATGCCGCCCCTGGACGAGGGATCATTCCTGCTCATGCCGACCACCATGCCCCACGCGTCCATCGGCGAAGCGCTCGACGTGCTCCAGAAGCAGGACATGGCTCTCAGGGCCATCCCGGAGGTGGAAACGGCCGTGGGCAAGATAGGCCGCGTCGAAAGCCCGCTGGACCCCGCGCCGATCTCCATGATTGAGACCGTTGTCACCTACAAGCCCGAATATGTCACGGACAGGGATGGGCATCGCCTCAAGTTCCGCTACGACGAGGAGCGAGCCGCGTTCGTCAGGGACGAGAACGGGCAGCTCGTCCCCGACCCCGACGGTCGGCCGTATCGGCAGTGGCGCGACCACATCCGGAGCCCCGATGATATCTGGGCCGAGATACTCGAGGCTGCCCGGATACCCGGCACCACTTCCGCGCCAAAGCTTCAGCCCATCGCCGCCCGCATCGTCATGCTTCAGAGCGGCATGCGAGCGCCGATGGGCGTCAAGGTCAAGGGCCCTGACCTGGAAACGATCGAGGGCGTGGGCCTGGATATAGAGCGCTTCCTGAAAGAGGTGCCCAGCGTTGAGCCCTCGGCGGTGTTTGCCGATCGCATTGTGGGAAAGCCCTACCTGGAGATCGAAATCGACCGGAAGGCGATCGCCCGCTACGGCATTTCGATCCGCCGAATCCAGAACGTCATCGAAGTCGCAGTCGGTGGGCGGCGCGTCACCACGACTGTGGAGGGTCGCGAGCGCTACCCGGTCCGCGTCCGTTACCTGCGCGAACTGCGCGACCGGATCGAGACGCTGGGGAGAGTGCTGGTCCCTGCGCCGGATGGCACGCAAATCCCGTTAGAGCAGTTGTCAAAGATCACCTACGTCCGCGGGCCTCAAGCAATCAAGAGCGAGGACACGTTCCTGGTGGGCTACGTGCTCTTCGACATGAAGCCCGGCCACGCGGAAGTGGACGTTGTGGAGGACTGCCAGCGCTACTTGCAGGAGAAGATCGAGACGGGCGAGTTCTCCCTGCCGGCGGGCGTCAGCTACACGTTTGCGGGCAACTACGAGAACCAGGTCCGGGCGCGCAAGACCATGTCCATAGTACTGCCCGTCGCGCTGTTCGTGATCTTCATGATCCTTTACTTCCAGTTCAAGTCGGTCAGCACCACGTTCCTGGTGTTCAGCGGCATCATCGTCGCGTGGGCCGGGGGATTCCTACTCATCTGGGCGTACGGACAGCCCTGGTTCATGGACTTCTCCGTCTTCGGCGTGGGCATGCGGGGCCTGTTCCAGATACATCCCGTCAACTTGAGCATCGCGGTATGGGTGGGTTTCCTGGCCCTGTTCGGAATCGCCTCGGACAACGGCGTGGTCATCGCAACCTACCTGGACCAGAGCTTCGCGGAGCGCAGCGTCGCCTCCGTGCAGGACATAAGGGAGGCCACCGTGGCGGGGGCGGTGCGGCGGATCCGGCCTTGCTTGATGACTTCAGCGACAACTATCCTTGCGCTTATTCCCGTCCTGACGTCAACAGGCCGGGGCTCGGACGTGATGGTGCCCATGGCCATTCCCTCTTTCGGGGGGATGCTGGTGGTCCTGGTTTCCGTGTTCGTCGTGCCGGTGCTCTACTGTGCGATCAAGGAACTCCGGTGGCGGTTTGGCGGTCAGAGAGCCTCTGAGGAGGGCACATGATGGACGGCGAGTCTGCTTACGAGTCGAAACCTTCCTGGCAGGAGAGGCCGGCCTGGGGTGCTGTCCTGTTGACAGCGTACCTTCTTCTGGCCGCATTGCCGCTGATCCTGGCGTTTGCCTTGAAACCGTCTTCGGACGATCCCTTTCTTGAAGAGCTGGGTAAGGGAGCCGCCTTGCTTGGTTTCGCCCTGCTCGCGCTTCAGGTCGCCCTGGGTGCTCGGCTCCGGTTGCTGGACGCGCCATTCGGGCTGGACGTGGTGATGCAGTTCCACAAAGGCATGGCCGTCCTTGCCGGCGTCCTGCTGCTTTCCCATCCGTTCCTGCTGGCTCTCGGCGGCCACGGCTGGCACATTTTTGCGGTCGGCGCCGCCTGGCAGGTGAACCTGGGACAGATCGGGCTTGCAGTGCTGGTCTTGCTGATCCTATTCGCTCTTCTGTTCAAGAAGCTGGGCATCGAGTACCAGCTCTGGCGCTACTCGCACAAGGCCGCCATATTGGTGGTCGTCGTTGGGTTCGTACACAGCATGGCGATAGGCCCCGACCTGCGCAACACCGGCATGAAGCTCTATTGGTGGCTGCTGCTCGCAATGTCGGTTGGCTTGTTCGTGTTCCGCAACGTGTTCATGCCTCTTTGGGGCCGCCGGCGCTTTCGGGTCACAGGCGTGCAGCAGGAAACTCATGATACGTTCACACTTGAACTGGACCCGGTCGCCGGGGGCCCGATCCGGCACCGACCCGGCCAGTTTATGTGGCTGAAGCTCAAGCGCCCCGGCCGGCCTTCGGAGGAGCACCCCTTCACCATCTCCTCATCGCCCACGCGCGAGCCGCCGATGACTGCCACGATCAAGCAGTCCGGCGACTTCACCGACACAATTGGTCAGACCCAGCCGGGAGACACGGCTGAGGTCGAGGCCCCTTATGGCAGGTTCTCTTTCCTGCACCATGCGCCCGGCAAGTTCCTGTTCATTGCCGGTGGGGTCGGCATCACGCCCATATTGAGCATGCTGAGATGCCTGAAGGATACGAAAGACGAAAGGCCGGTGGTGCTGATATACGGCAACAAGACGGAGGAGGATATCATCTGCCGTGAAGAGCTGGAGGATTTGCCGGAAAACGTCAAGGTCGTGCACGTCTTGTCGGCCCCCCACGAAGGGTGGAACGGCCTCAAGGGCCACATCACGCAGGACATGATGGGGGGACAGGCCAAGGAAGTGCTGGCAGAGGCAGATGTCTATTTGTGCGGGCCTCCCCCCATGATGCACATGGTCATTTCTTCACTGCGAGGCGTGGGCATTCCGGACAAAAGAATTCACTATGAGCGATTTGCCATTTAACAATGGAACGAGGAAGTCATGCGACAGCGAAGGACAAGTGTGGCCATTGCTGCGGTCGCCGGGGTTCTGATTGTGGCTCTGATCGCTTTTACAGTGTTACGCTCAGGACATGACGGCGACCATATGCATGAGCACGATGAGCACATGACAGAGCCCGCCGGGGACCATGAGGAAGAGCACGAGCATGAAACCGGGGCTGAGGAAACCGAGCGGCCGGTGCTCGCCGGAGAGTTGGTGGTGCTTGAGAGCAGTGAGTAGCACTACAACGTTAATCCACCACGCGCCGTCGCCATAGCGGCTTTGGCGCGTCGGCGACAGAGCCACCGAAACTGCAATTCATAATTCATAATTATGAATTCATAATTGCCGTCACGTGGAGGGCGTTCAGGATTTCGTAAGTGTTCTCATGGCCCGGCATCGTCCGCCGGGGGTAGCGCACAAATCGGGTCTGGCCGTCAGGGGCGAGTTCCAGCCCCGGATCCTCGCGCACAAACAAGCGCGATCCGCCCGTTATGGGCTCAACGCGGACAATGTTGTACCCGTGGACGCTGCCGTCACCGTGACGGACCAGAAGCGTGCAAGGCGCAAGGTCCGCAGGAATCTCCTCCCTGACCTCGAACGCTCCACCTGTCCCCGGACCGCGCTGTCGGATGATCTGCCGGACAGCGCCACGCCATCCCGCGGTTCCTTCGAGTTCAAAGTCTCCGTAACTCAGCCGGGTGCCGCCGATGAGATGAGCTTCACAGACCCGCCCGCCCCGGATTCGGGCGAAAGCATATCGGCCATTCGATGCGAACTGTCCCTGACGCACGCTGGCGGCGCCGTCCAGGCCCACGGCCACATAGTCCTCGCCCAGCGGGCCCCGGTCCACGACGAAGACAATGGCATCGGGCAAACGGGTCACTGAGGCCTTGACAATCTTCGGGTCGCCGTTGAGGGGTTCGTGCAGGGCGGCGAACACGCTGCTCAGTCCTTCGCCTTCTCGCCGCGCGCAAAAGAAAGGGGCCTGGTACTTGTCCAGTGCGGCGTCCGACCGGCCCGCGCGGCGGATGCTGGGCGCCTGGCCCAGGTAGAGAGTGGTGTCCGCCTCGGGAAACAGCAGCGTGCGTGTGCCGATCCTGGCAGACCCGGTGAGTCGCATCTCCAGCACAACCGGGCCGTCCGGGCGGCCGCTCGTCAGACCATGCACGAACCCGTAGGCCGCTTCTGGTCCGCCCCGATCCCCTTCGCCCTTCGGCGGGACAAACGCGACGCCGGGATTCATCAGGGAACCGTCGTACGGCGCCATCTCAGCACCGGTTATGGCTGCCGTTGAATCATCATCCGCGCTCCCGTGCAGGAGGTAGTCGTGTTGCCTGCCGCCAAAGACCTGAAAAATGTCCAGGAGGTAGGCATCGCCGGAATCCGCACCGATCCCGATCAGCGTCCGCCGGAACCGTGTGACCACGTCGGGATAGGCGCTCAAGCTTTCCGCCTCTGCGAGGTGGAACCCGCGGCCATCGGTCACGAAAGCCCTCAACCGGTTGCCGTCGTGACGGCGGTCGAAGCGGGACTCCCGGCCGTTCACCACCACAGTGTTGTGGGACATGGTGCACTGGGTCCACGCCCGGTACTTGGTGTGGGTGTAACCGATGTCGGGAAGCAGCTCCTTGCCGAATGCGAAGAGCCCCATGCTCAGCGCGTCGGTGTGCTTGTGGCCCCTGCCAGAGGTGAAGTTCAGGTAAACGTGGAGTTGACTCTCGTCCAGTCCCCCACCCATGACGGCCACGCCCAGACCGGGCATCAGCACCGGTTCCATTGTTGACCGCGGGTCCCCCGCCCTCCTCGCCCACGTGTCATTGACAGGAAGGAGCCGACCGTTCGGCAACATGGGCGCATCCACTGTGTACTGGAGGTCCCTGCGCGTGGCCCGGACCTGGGCCATGACGGAGCCGTCGAAGCGGCGGCCATCCACCGGGTCGCTATATCCCTCGGGGTCCTCATATCCCTCCAGCGCGTCCATAACGGACTTGAGGTTCCACAAGACCTGGGCGCAATAGCTGGGAGAGGTCTCCTTCCAATGGCCATCGTAGAGAAACCGCTCTCCGATGAACTGCTCCAGCCGCCGGACGACTTCGTGCACCCACTCGGGCCTGTTGAGCACCCGGCCCGCGCAGACGATGTCGCGCCACATCCACGGCGCCATGTTGCCATAAGTTTCTTCGAAGCCCAGCACGAATTCGGCCATGGCCCCCAGCAGGTCTTTCTCGATCATCTCAACGCCGCCGCCACCCGCCGTTTGGGCAAGCCCCGGCCACAGGCGAAGGCAGTCATAGGCCTTGACCAGGTCCAACGAGAGGTCCATGTAGGCCCACCAGCTCCACTTCGCCGTCCGATACGCCCCCGCGCCCCTGATCCGGTTCTGCGTCCACGGAGCGAAGATCTTCTGCCGAAACGCGTAGTCGAAATGATAGGCGTATCCGGGATAGACCTCGGCGAACCGGACGAGGATCAGGGCGCTGCGCCGTGCGTAGGTTTCGTCGCGGGTCGCCCAGTAGAGTTCCGCCAGGGCCCGGCACCGCCTGGCCATGTAGTCGCGGGCCATGTAGTCGGCGCGGGCGCGAAAGAATATCCGGTAGTCGTCGCCGGGCCGCTCGTAATAGGGATACTTGTGCGGGCCCTTCGGTCCGGCCACTTCCAGGACCTTGTCATCCGGATACTGCGCGTTGCCGGGATACTTCGCCCCGCAGTGCCTGCATACTATCTCCGCCGGCCGTTCGGGCGACCACGTGAAGTCGCCGTGGTCCTGCGTATTCCTATCGCAATTAGGGCAAGCAGTGAAGTAGATGCCCGACTGCGTCGGCACAATGGACAGCATGTCCTCCTCCGACAACGACATCACGTAGCTGACAGTGCGCTCCAGCCGCTCCACAGTCGCAGGGTCCTTTCCTGTTTCAAAGACTTTTCCACTTGCGGACGCCGTAAGCAGGACACAAAGTGCTCCTGCCAGCAATGCGGAAGGCCGCCCTGTCCGACAGAATGGCTCCATGGGCTCCACGTCCTCATCCAGAGTGGCAATCGTGCGGCGCCGGAAGAAACCCCGGGTTCGGCCTTAACGGACGGGGCAACTGCCTTTGCACGCCCGGCCCGTGGCAGCGTCTTGTGCTTGAACCGGGCACGGCTTCTTGCAGCTTTTCCCGCGTGCCGAAGTATAAGTCATCCGGCCTCACGCTGCCAGGAGCCTTCCACAGGCCCCGCCCTTGTCCCGCCCCGCGCTCCAGCGCGTGCCGGAGACGCCACCGCGCAGTGCCGCCTCTTTGACAGCCGGCGGCCAGCATTTAGAATGGGGCGAGTCCGCACCCGCAATAGCCGTTTGCCGGCCAGAGCAAGCACGAGAACGATCACATGGACCAACCGATACTCCCGCCAGCCCTACCTGAAGACTTGCCCCGCGAGAAGGTCGTGGGGATAACCACTACCGTGCCCATAGAGGTCATCCACGCGGCGGGACGGATTCCCGTTGACCTGAACAACCTTTTCATCAGCCACGAGGAACCCCTGGAACTCGCCGAGCAGGCCGAGAGGGCCGGCTTCCCACGCACCTGCTGCTGCTGGATCAAGGGCATCTATGGCGCAATACACCGCTTCGGCATCGGCACGATCATTGGCGTGACGCGCGGCGACTGTAGCAATACCGAAGCGCTCCTCGAAGTGCTGGAACACGAGGGCGCCCGCTGCCTCACCTTCAATTACCCGCACCGGCAGGACCCCGCCGAGATGGACGGTGTGATCAAGGAGCTTGCGCAGGCCTTCCATTGCGAACTTGCGGAGGCGGAGAGCTGGCGCGAGCAGCTCGCCCCTGCGCGGAGGCTGGCCGCTGAGATTGACCGCCTGAGCTGGCAGGAAGCGAAGGTCGCCGGCAAGGAGAACCACCTCTGGCTGGTGAGCGCCAGCGACTTCTGCGCCGACCCGGAGCGCTACAGGACGCAAGCCGAGGCATTCGTCAGTGCCGCCGCTGCGAGGCATCCCATCGAGCATCGCCTGCGGCTCGGCCTCTGCGGCATACCTCCCATCGTCCCGGAACTCTACGAATTCGTCGAGTCCGTCGGAGCCCTCGTCGTCTACAACGAGACCCAGCGTCAGTTCGCCATGCTGGGGCCCGCCTCGTCGCTGGCGGAGCAGTACAGCCGCTACACGTACCCGTACGGGGTGTTCGTGCGCATCGAGGACATCCGGACCGAATGCGAGAGGCGGCGGCTGGACGGTCTGATTCACTACGTGCAGAGCTTCTGCCACCGAAGGATACAAGACCGCATAATCCGCCAGAGCGTTCCCGTCCCGGTGCTGACCCTGGAGGGCGACATGCCGGGGCCGATGTCCGCACAGTTGAAGACGCGGCTGGAAGCCTTCGTGCAGATGCTGGCCTCACAGAAGCGCGGGGGCGCGCTTCTGTGAATTATGAATGATGAATTATAAATTATCACTACTGTCCCGTTATAAGTCGAACAAGAGCAACTGGTTAGAGCATCTGGGTGTTTTGGTTCTGTAACCGGTTGTCGCAAGTACTTGCAGAATGGGGACTTTCTCGAACAACGTCACGCTCAAGATTTG
>DAOVRD010000196.1 GCA_030628375.1 Planctomycetota bacterium | reverse complement strand
TCCTGAGGGCCAGCCGGAATTCCACGATCGCCCGCTCGTAATCGCCGTTGTCGTAGCTGTCCAGCCCGAAGCTGTAACGCGCCAGTGCATCGACGGAATCGGTCGGCATTTGCAGGACTCTCCGTCGTTCTTCCTCGGATAAAGGCAGATGCAAGCGGTTCAATATCCCCAAGGCCAACTCCTTCTGGAGAGCAAGGAGTTCCTCCACTTCTCCCTCAACTAATTCCACTCGCATCAAGCGCCCTGTTTCGACCTCAACGATGTGGGCCTCCATGCTCAAGTCCTCGTCCTCCTTGATGAAACTGCCGAACAGGACCCAATCCACCTTGCAGAAGCGGCCGAATCTGCCGGCAGTCGATGCATCAACTACGCCCCGCTCCCCAAGCCTCAGCTCCTTGGTCATCCAGGCCATCCGCTCGCGCTCCACAACAATAAGCGAGGCCGATTTGGACAGGTCGGTGATCAGCAGATCCGCCAGGCCCTTCCCCAGCCAGTCCCAGCCGTCGCCAGGGTTGCGGTTGACGAAGTTCAGCACCGCGATCGAAGCGACCGACTGCGGCTGAGCATCCTGGCCCGGCGGCTCGGCGGCATTCAGCACGGTCACGGTCAAAGCGACAAGGACCAACGCGCCTAATCGCCTTCCCTGCCGGATTCTTGCCTCTGGATGCCGGAATTGCATACCTGCATCATCTCCCTGACCTTCGGGGCAAGCTCGTGTTCCGGGAACTCATTCAGGAAACGGCCGAACTCAATCCTTGCGTGTTCGTATTCCCGGCTGTCGAAGTAGCAGACGCCATTCCAGTACCGAGCGCGCGCGTGGTCGGGCTTGAGGGTCAGAGTCCTCATGAACTCGGCAACGGCGTGGTCGAGCATGTTGCCATAGTAGTATCCGAGGCCGCGCATGAAGCACAGGTTTGCCTCGGGGTGCTTGTCGATATACTCTTCCTTCAGTTCGGGCAGTTCCAGGTTAAGGTCTTTGGCCAGTTTCTGGGCGGTGGCGTGGACGACCGTCAGTAATTCGCCGACCTCGCCCTGGGCACTCTCAGAACGCACGACGCGGCCAGTTTCCACCTCGAAGAGGTGCGCGCTTATCTTGAACTCTTTACCGACTACGGTTACGCCGCCCGTAAGGATGTACCTCGCGCCGAGCAGTCGCCCCACTTCCGCCCTGGCACTGTCTCGGGTGAGTCCGCTCAGAGCGAGCCCTCGTTCATCGAGCACTTTGACCAGATCGTCTCGTTCGACGAAAACAAGGGGCTTGGCCTGCGCCAGGAAGGACACTAGCAAGTCGCCCATGGCCTCTGCCAAAGGAGCATACTTCCCCTGCGGAGACGAGTCCCGAAACGGCAGCGCCGCGATTGCCATGCTCCGGTCCGGATGCTCGTTGTCTCTCTCCCGGGGGGGAGCGTGTACCGTGCACCCCGTCACCATTGTCGCCAGGATGATCAGCGCAACGCAGAGCCAGGGGTCCGTCTTGCTCTCCTTCGGCACGGCTCTCTCCATTTGCTGCTTCGGCCAACTGTGTGGGCGCCGTGTTCTCTCACCCCCGGCGGAGAGGCTTCTTCCTGCCCGGTGCAGTCTTGTAGGGACACCGGACGCAACGGCAGCCATGACTGACGCCGTTCATTCCTTTTCCTGCTCGGCCTCTTTCTCTTGCCGGGCCTCCTCCGCTCGGATCTTATTCCACTCTTCCACGGCCTCAGGCAGTAGTTCGACGGCAGCCTTACCGGCGGCCATTTGAAGGGCGGTCTTGCCGGCGATCAGTTCGGCAAGGTCCACGTGCGTGGCGCCGCTGCGACTGATGGCAAGGATCCTGCCGGTCTTTGTGTAGACAGCCTTGAGTTCAACGCGCGCCTTGACGCTTATCAGGTTTCCTTTGCGTCCGGCGTACTCGCTGAACCCTTCCCCGACGATGACGACATCCGCCTTCTGGGAGATGGAGGGCGGCGAGAGGCTGGCGTCCCTGAGGAACTCCATCGCCCAGTCCGCGATGCGCAACTCCCTGCCGCTTATGGCGGGGATGCCGACCTTTCTCATCAAGTAGATGACCTCCGTCTCGGCCGCCGGGTCAATGGTTGCCTGGCCCACGTGTGTTTCAATGACCATCGCTGCCACGGTAGGCCGCTCTTTGTCGCCCAGGGCGGTTTTCAGCACGGCCACCTGGTCTGCAGGGGTCTGGATGCTGGCAACCATCTTGTCAGCGTTGTCCTTGAGCCATGCTGCGAGCTTCGCCGCCAGCTCCTGGACGGGCACGTCCAGGTCCTGGTCGAGGCCGCCCTTGGCCAGTTCGGCGCCCAGGCGGCTGGTCTCCACGCTGATCGCCTTCCCCGTGATATAGAGCTTCTCATTGACCACGAAGGCACGTCCCGTGACCAGCACCTGGGCACCGAGCAAACCGCCGATGCGGGTGGCCTGACCGGGCGCGACGACCCCTGAGGCCCCCAGCTCCATCTCTTCGAGGATCTGCTGCAGCCTGGCCCGTTCGACAAGTTGGAGGTGCTCCTCGAGCCCCAGGAACACGGTGAGGAGATCCGCGATCTTCTCACCTAGATCCCCTACCGGCTTGTCTTTTGCTTCGAAGTTGAGAACAGCCACGGTAAGAGGGCTCTTGGCCTGCTGCAGCGCGTCTGCCGGCGGGCTGGCCGCCTGCGGTTGCTCAGGCTTTTCCTGTGCCCAGACGAGTTGGGACGAAGCGCACGTCGCCAAGACTAGTGCGACCGACAGGATGAGAGCACATGCCATGCGGTGCATGTCCGGCCTCCTTTCAATCAGTTACTCGGATGGGTTCAGCCGTACGCCAAGGTTCGTTAGTAGTGCCGAGAGGACTCGACTCTGGGGCTCTATGTCCTCCTCCTGAAGGGGCAGCTGCCAGAAAACAATCCGCACATCTTCGCGCTCCAGTTTCGCGACCAGACCCTCGCCTATCAAGGATCGCCAGTGCTCCTTGTTTGTAATAGCACGTAGGGCCCACGCCTGCTCCTGTTCCTCCCCCGGGGTCAGCGAACGCAGGTCCTCGGGCCTCACACCGGCCAGCAGCGGGTGAGGGACCGGGCCGGCTAGATCGCGCAGAGACGCTGCATCAGCCAGCTCAATGGCCAGCCGCGGCGCCTGTCCGCGCACGTCCCGTCCCCATCGCTTGTCAAGTAGACTGTTCAGGAGCCCTACGTCCGGTTGCGCCAGATGAAACAGCACGATTGTTCCGCCAACGCGGAGCAGGTCCGCGCACAACGCTCTGTTCTCTTCGCTCAGGAGCGAACTGTCGGCGATCAGCACGTCACCCTTCAGTGGCCGGCCTTGCAGGAACTCGACACCCAGCTTGACCAGAGCCGGTCTTACTCCCGAAGAGGCGGCGAAGCACCCGTATGGGTCTCGCAGAGGCTCGCTCTGCGTGAGACCCCAGCGGACCAGGTTCGCCAGGACGATCTCCGCGACCGGTTCCTCCTGAAGTTTCTCCGTGACCGCCAGTCCGCAGCACAGAATACGCCCGGGCCCGTGTCGCAGTTCCACGGCCACGGCCCTCGGCTCGGCATCGGAAGACGCGTCCAGGATCGTCGTGTGGTTTCCTGCAGTTGGCCAGGGCACGAGGTCCCTGGCGACCACTCCGTCCCGGCCCCAGTTGGTAAGGTCGCCGGGCCTCAGGTTCGCCAGCACGGCATGTTCCGGAGCCAGGACGCGCACCTCCTTCGCTTCGATAGGTCCTATTTCCTGGGTTGCGCCGTCGAGCGGCAGCCGCCCTGCAACGCCGCCGAGCCACGCCACGCTCAGACCCTCCTCAACTCGTTCAACAAGCGCAGTCGTCAAGCCAGACCGCCGGGAGAGCGGCGCGTCTCCGACCAGTAGGATCAACTTGCCATCGAAGTGCCTGACTGCGACAGCGGACGCAAGCTGCTGGAAGCGGAAAGGGAACCGCTGCGCCATCGGGTCGTCCTCTGGTCGCGCGCCGATTACGCCGATGTCACGCTCCCCATAGGCTGCTGCCATGTCGGCCGGAAGACCGGTCGGGAACAGTTCGAACTGCCGTTCCGTCTCCGTCACGAGCGTCTGCCCCCGAAACAACTGCACATGAAGAGTGATGCGGACCCGAGCCGGCACTTCGGGAAGCGATATCGCCAGCGCCGTCACTCCCGATCCTGTCACACCGGTTACTTCTCCCTGGACCACGTACTCATGCGAAGTCAAGGCCCACACCAGATGAAGCTCCTCGCCTTCCGCCACGTCCGCCACTCGAACTGCAGGGCGAATCGTCGCGCCGCCCCACGTGCGCAAAGGCAGGCCCTCAAGCTCTGCCCGGGCGCCGTAGGCCACGCCCGCGGCCGAAAGGAGAAACCCCAGACCTGTGGCAAAGGAACGCATCATGCTTGATCGCCGCTCGGCGGCGGCTCCCCGCGTTCGTAGGTGGAGACAAACAGCGCGTAATGGGCATCGCCGACGCGGTTGTAAGCGACCGGCCTGGTGGTTCGGTCGCCCGGTGTGACGGCTCCGGACAGCTTGACGGCCTTGCCGTCCAGCAAGGGCGTGATCTCCAGAGCGACTTCAACAAGCCCATCTGCCGCCGCCCCGCGCTCGTACGCACATTGGTAGCGCAACCGCCTGGGACCCGTGCCACCTGTCTCTGCCAGGCGGAAGTTGGCCTCCGCGCCGGGCAGGATCATCAGGGTTGGCGCCGATATGAGGCGCGGGCCGCGGTCTGCCGTGACGGTCACGACGGCTATCCCGACGAGCAGGGCCTCTTCCTTTGCGGCGACCTCCCTGGCACTGGGATACACAGAGACGCCCAGTGCCGTTTGCGCCCCGTCCTGGACCATCCAGCCAAGCTCGCCTTGGTAGTAATCTCCCAGTGCTTCGAAGGCCGCCCTCTGCTCCGTCGGTTCGGGTTGCTGCGCGTGCGATATCAGGACTGCACTTGTGTCGAAGCCATAGAGGTCCGTCGTCGTGGTGGTGCTGGTCAGTGCGCCGCGTGCGGTTTCCCTGCGAAGCTGCGCAACGCGGGATCTCTCCCCCAGAAGCATGACGAAAAGGATAAGGCACGCCCCGGCGGCCAGGCAGGAGATAAGGCGGGACAATCTCAGCCCGGGCGCCGTTTGGGCGCCGTCCTGCGCCGCGGCCACTGCCACCCGAGCCGACAGCTCGGCCCAGTAAGAGCGGTCCGCTGCCGGCGCAACGGATTGACCGATGAGACGCTGGAGTGCCCGGCAGCGCTCAGCGTAATGGGCACAGTCCGGGCACTTCTCCAGGTGACGCTGCACCGATGCGTTGTCCGCCATCGGTAGCTTCCCGTCAATCCCGCGCGAAATGAGTATCCGAGCGTTCCTACATCGCATGATGGGCCTCTCCTGCTGAGTCCAGATACGGAGCTAGCTTCCGGGCGAGTCTTCTCCTTGCCTCGGCCACGCGCCACGCTAACGTACCCTCCGGGCACCCCTGGGCCTCCGCCGCCTCGGCATAGGAAAGCCCTTCGAACGCCACCAGGACCACAGCGCCCCGCTGGTCCGCAGGCAGAGAACACAGCGCTTCCTGCAGTGCGTCGTGCAACTCGTGGGCTGCAGCCCTCTGCTGTGGATCGGCCGCTCCCGAAACAGCCTCTGACCCTTCCAACGCAGTCCCCCCCTCCCCGTCTGCCCGGCGCCCTAAGCGACGCCTGTGACTGGCGGCTGCACGCAGCAATATCCGAAAGAACCACGTCCCGAATCGCGCGCGTCCGCCGAACTCCGTGATGCCACGGTAGCCTCTCAGCCAGGCCTCCTGCAGAACGTCGTCCGCATCGGCATGAGAGCCCGTGAGCCGATAGGCAAGCCGATACGCCCTGTCACGATGGGCTCTGATCAGCGCGTCGAATGCGCCTCTGTCTCCTGCCTGCGATCGTCTCACAAGACGGCGCTCGGCATCTATATCCACGCGGTTCGCCCTCGGTCCCTGGCGCACCTCTGTCACATGGCCGCTCAATAGATTAGACGCTGCGGCGACAGCTTTTCTTGGCCGATAAATCCTCTGTTCTCAGGAAACCGTCCGATTTCTCGAAGGGCAATTCTTCTCGCCGCACACGCGCAAAGGCCGGCAACAGCGGCACGTGCATGACGCTACCGCAGGCAGAGAAGAACCCAGAAGTCTACCGGATACACAACACTTTCGCAATTGGCGTTTGTCTGATCTCCGGCTTCAGGAATTCTGATACGCAGAACGCGCCTTAGGGGCCACAGAATAGCCGGGGCGCGCTGTCGGTCGCGCCTCACGGGGTGTTGTGGTGAAGGGCCCTCTTAGCAGTTCGCCCTCGTGCTCCAATGGCGTCCCGCGTGGGCTGCGGAATCGTCCGGGCCTGACTCAGGAGGTCTGGGCCGGGAAGCGGTTCTGGATGACCTGCCACCTGAGCGATCCTTGTTGGGGGGTAAGCCATTCGGAAACGGGAGTGCCGCGGCGGCCGGCGTCGGCCAGCGACGCGATCTCCTCATCTGTGCACCTGAACAAGACGGCGGGGCTGTTCCGGCCGAAGGCGGGTTCCAGGTAGCGATGAGCAGCCTTCAACGTGGCGCTACTTCGAGCCGTGCGGGCGATGAGGGCCCCGACCGTGCCGAGCAGTGGGACCGCGCACGCCAGCTTGACCCAGGGCCCCAGGCCGGCCAGTTCCAGGCCCGCTCCGAGGACCAGAATGACGGCGCTGCCCAGCAGCACGGGCGCCTCCCACCGGGCGCTGAAAGCGCCGCCAACAGCGCGCCGAAACGCGCTGTGGGACATGCCATAGGCGAGGGGTTCCTCAAAACGCGGCTCGCTGAGCATCGCCCTGGCGAGATGACAGGCTTCGTGGGAGAGGATCTCGCCCCGATCGTAGACCAGCCAGCGTTCCTTGCGACGAAACGGTTCTCTCACCAGCAGACAGGTGCGAAGCGCCCCGTCGGCCTTCTCATAGAATGCGCTGCCGCCGACATACCATGGCAGGTGCTTGTTGCTGAAGAACGCCAGTGCCCAACTGGGATCTATCCCGTACGTTGCTCTGGCCGGGGCGAGGCATTCTACGAGAAGATCGTGCGGGACGAGCTGGTCGGCGGCGAACACCTCACCAAGTACGCGGGCCCGGCCCTTTTCGTCCAGTTCCCGGCGAACGGCTTGGGACCAGTCGAGGGTGCCGCGAGCAGCTTCACAGAACGACACCGGGTCGGCGCGCGGTGGCAGAATGAAGCCCTTTTCGTCCAATCCGACCAGGTCGGCCAGATGATCAACCATTGAAGCTCGCCGTCAGCGAGTAGTGCGCGCCTCTGGAACAGCGCAACGCGTGCAAGGGCATATTCCCGGCGCAAACCACGGGGCGGGGAACGCCGCGTCTTCAGTGTCTTTGCACCACCTGAGAGACGGACCGCGCCATCCCGCGGACGCTGCCGGTAGCATTGATAGTGACGTTATCGCCCGCGTCTCTCGATGCGTTGATGCTGTAAGTGCCTCCCCCCAACTCCACGTCGCTATAGGAGGGCAGGTTATCCCAGTCCATGCTCAGATCATACATCGCCCTGTGTCGGCCGGCTTCTGCCAAAAAGAAGGCCCTGGCGTTGTGTCCTTCTTTGGTCGCCAGCGTTACCTCGTGAAACCCAATGGAGAGATAACCGAACCCCAGAACGAGAACCACGACGAGAACGATGATGACGGCGGCCAGTGCGAATCCCTCGCGACGGCCGGAACTGCGTGCCAGGACCTGTTTGAACGGCGTTTCCATCGTGGCGCAGTCCGTTCAGAAGCTGACGAACTTGATCTCGTCCAGCGCTCCGTTCCAGAAGCGGGTGAGGCCCATGGCGTCTTCGGAGCAACCGATGTGGGCGTCGCCGGAGGTG
>DAOVRD010000323.1 GCA_030628375.1 Planctomycetota bacterium | reverse complement strand
TCTGGAGAAGGCCCGAGCCCGAACGGCCGCCATGGGTCCCGGCGCAAGGCGCGGTGGAACAAGAGAGCAGGTTCATCTCGGCCAACGGCTCGACCGGCCCGGGAGGCGACTTCGAGGAGCTGGAGCGCGAAGCGGACAGGATTGCTCGCCAGAAGCTGGCCGAGGCCATCTCCGAGTACACGCGAAATGCGACGGGGGCGTTCCTGGAGGCGAACCCGGATTGCGGGTCTGCCGACACGCCGCTTTGCGGCGAGTTCATTTCGGCCCTTGCATCGCAGGTCTCGGCGGCGATTCTGCGCCGCTCCGTGCGGCAAGACGCCTGGTGTGGACCACGCGGCAAAGCCTACGTGCTCTACAGGCTGCCTCTGTCGGTCGTTGACGACGAGATCAACGAGAGCATGCGCTACGGCCTTGAGATCGCCAATCCCTTCGGCGCCCCTGCCGATGAAGTGGCGGCGGGCATGGAGCTGTTCCTGGACGAGAGGCTGCGCAAGGGCCTGGAAGATGCTGCCCGGGAGCGGCCGGTCACAGAACAGACGCCGCCCGAATACCGCCCCCCCGCCTGGCTGGAAGTCGGTCGGCATGAGAATTACCCGGCCGGGAAGTTCCTGAGTGCCATCGGCCTGGGAGCCGACGAAGCGGAGGCGGACCGGTCCGCTCGCGCCGAACTGGCCAGCGGAATCCACGCCGACCTTGTGCGCGAGATGCGGGACCTGACTGCAGAGGAGGTCCAGGACGCGCTGGCCCAGAACGTCAACTGGCTCGCCCCGCAGGCCGCGGCATTCACGGAGAAAGACGTGGTCGCAACTCGCATTCCTGAGCACTGGTATGACCCGCTGACGGACACGCATTATGCCTTCGCTGTGGTTGATTGCACCACCGCAGAACTGATCTATCGGCACGAGGTCAGCGAAGCCCTGAAACAGAGCGCCGGACTGAGAACTTCCGCACAGAATCATCGTAAGGCAGATAACTACGCGGCTTCCCTGCGAGACTACCTGGACGCATTGAGCCAGGCCGGCACGGCCGTCAAGATGCAGTTGAGGGCCATAGCGGTGGCGCCGGCTGAGAGCGCGACCGAGCTGCGCGGCGTCGTCCCTGAGCCCATACTCGCGGACCTCAAGAAGGACGTGCGGTCTTTGCTTGAGAACGTGACGGTCGAGAAGATCGGGGGCGACGGTCAGTGGGTGCCACCCGGGGTGCCTTTGAGGAAACCTCTGCAGGTGCGGCTCCTGGCCGGAGACAAGGCGGAACCGGTAGCCGGCGTGCCGATCAAGCTGACGATGGGCTCCCCAGGGGGGAAAGTGGCCGGCCGTGCTACCACCGACGGCGACGGGGCGGCCGGGTGGCAGTTGGCGGAAGCGCCGGCCCCGGAGAGCCGCTCCAATACCATCGTCGCCGAGCTGGACCTCGGGCAGATGGCGCCGGCAGCGGACCTGTTCCGCCTGGACCCACCGCGCGCCGTCTTCACCTACGTGCTCCGCGCCCGCTCGAACACGCTGTTCGCCCTCCACGTGCGGGAGAGAACGGCGGAGGGCCTCTCTGCACCGACAACGCTGACAGACGGCCTCAAAGGGGCGATGAAGGCAGAGGGGTTCCTTCTGGTCGAAGAAAGCGAGATGCTCAAGCACCTGAAGGCAGGCGAGATCGGAGTGGACTCTCCGGAGCCGGACGTGCTCAACGCCTTTTCCGCACTGCGGGAGAGCATGGAGCCGGGCAGTTTCCTCCTGATAGTCATCGGCGAGACGCAGACGCAACTGATCGAAACCGTGAAGACCTCCGAGGGGGATCTTCACATCGTCCACTGCCCGTTCAAGCTCAAGGTGCTGGACCCCGATCAGCCGGCCGACCGCAGAAGCGTGCTCTCAGTGAGTGGCACCGGCCAGGGCGCTTACACGGACAACGAGCCGGAAGCGACCAAACGAGCCCGTGCCGATGCCGCCGCCAGTGCCGTCGCCCAACTGCTGGGGGAGATGCGCGAGAAGCTCGCCCCGGGCGCGGCCGAGCGTTGAGGATGCATCTGCATCGCTTGATTTCCCGGCTGATTTGCCGTACCATGCGCTAGACGTGGTCTTGCGGCCTCCCCTGAAGGGGGGGACCGCACTTCTTGTCCAGGGCTCAAGTAAAGGAGAGGAGCCATTCAAGAGTACCGGACGAACGAGCGCATCAAGGCGGAAACCATCCGCCTCGTGGGTTCGGAGGGAGACCAACTGGGTATTGTCTCCCGCGATGAAGCGCTCAAACTAGCGCAAGAAAAAGAACTGGACCTGGTCGAAGTAGCACCGAATGCCGATCCCCCTGTCTGCAAGCTTCTCGATTACGGGAAGTTCAAGTACCGCCAGAAGAAAAAGAAGCACGGCCAGAAGCACCGCCGGACCAGGTTGAAGGGGATGAAGATCGGGCTGAACACTGGCATACACGACCTGGATTTCAAGGCGGCACGCGTGAGGGAGTTCCTGCAGGAACACGACAAGGTCGAAGTGTTCATGCAGCTCAGGGCGCGCCAAAAGGCTCATGGGGACCTTGCGGTGGAGCACATGAACGAGTTCGCCGCCAGGTTCGAGGACATCGCCAAGGTCGAACGTGGTCCCCAGCGGTCCGGGCCGGGCAGGGTGACCATACTGCTGACGCCGAAATAGTTCCCTGCGCCGCGGTTCGCCCTTGCCGCAGATGCAGCCGCCGTGGGCTTGCCGTGCGAGGCGGTCTCAAAAGATCGGACCGGAGACGGCCCTTTTGTGCGAGCGAACCTGGACGCAGCTCGCACGTTCTTTTCCTGCTCACTTGATCTGCCATGTCAACGAAAACGCACAAAGGACTCGCCAAGAGGCTGAAGGTGACTGCCACGGGCAAGATCCTCCACAGGCCTGCCGGTAAGCGCCACTCGATGAGCAAGAAGCCCGCGAAACGGGTCAGGCGCCTGAACAGGTGGACGGAGCTCCATAAGGGCCAGGTAAGGAATCTCAAGAGGCAGCATGGCGGCCTGACATAGCGTCGGCCTTCCACCCCTGTAGCCGAAGCAAACCTACCGAGAATGAGAACTAAGACAGGAACAGTCCGCAAGCGTCGAGTCAAGAGACTACTGAGAGCCGCACGCGGCTACCGCGGCGCTCGAAGCAGACTGCTGCGCTCCGCCAAGGAAACCGTGAGGCGTGCCTGGTGGTACGGCAGAGTCCATCGCCGGGCGAAGAAACGCGACTTCCGCAGGCTCTGGATCATCAGGATCAGTGCCGGCACCCGTATGCGCGGCATGAACTACAGCAGGTTCATGGCCGGTCTGAAACGGGCCAGCGTGGAGCTGAACCGCAAGGTACTGGCCAACATGGCCCTGACCGACGCGCCTGCATTCGACCATCTGGTCGAGCTGGCCAGAGAGGCGCTGTGACGTCCACTCGGCCCTCCAACGGGCCGATCCTCCCCGGTGGGGCCGTGGGGCTCCTCGGCCGGCGCGGCCCGCTCGGCAAAGCCACCTTCGGAGAAGGCCATCGCCGATGAACGACGAGGCTGAAAAGACCCCGGCCGACGCGCAATGGGCGCGGACGTGCGAGAAGATGCTTGAGGCGGCCCAACGGCGCCTCCGCGAGGCAACCACGACGCAGGAAGTGGATCGGGTGCGCGTGGAGTACCTGGGGCGCAAGGGGGCGCTGGCAAAGCAAATCGGCCGCATACCCCGGCTACCCCAGGAAGAGCGACCCGCGGCCGGGCGAGCGCTCAACGAACTGAAACGCAAGCTCACCAAGCTCACCGGGGCGGCCGCCTCCGCGGTGTCCCGGGAAGCAGAAGAAGCGCCGATCCGCCTCGACCCGACACTGCCGCCGCAGCCTCTGCCCCACGGCCACATCCACCCCATCTCTCGCACCATCGAGGACATGGTGGACATATTCCGCACGCTGGGCTTCGAGGTGGTGGAGGGCCCCGAGGTCGAACTGGACTGGTACAACTTCGAGGCGCTGAACATGCCTGCGGATCATCCGTCGCGCGAGGACTTCCACACCTTCTTCCTCAGCGACAACGTGGTGCTCAGAAGCCACACTTCCCCGGCGCAGGTGCGGACCATGCAGCAAAGGCAGCCGCCGCTGCGCATCATCGTGCCGGGCCGGGTGTTCCGCCCGGACACCGAAGACGCGCGGCACTTCTCCATGTTCCACCAGGTCGAGGGCCTGATGGTCGGCGAGGGGGTGGGCTTCGGCGACCTCAAGGCCGTCCTGCACATCTTCCTGCGGCAGTTCTTCCGCCAGGACGTGGCGCTGCGCTTCGAGCCGGACTTCTTCCCTTTCACCGAACCGAGCGCACAAGTGCACTGCACGTGCGCCATCTGCGGCGGCAAGGGTTGTCGCACCTGTTCGTACACGGGCTGGCTGGAGTTGCTGGGGGCGGGGATGGTGGACCCCAACGTGTTCGAGGCCGTCGGCTACGACACCGAACGCTACACGGGCTTTGCGTTCGGGGTCGGCATGGAGCGAGTAGCCATGCTGCGCTACGGGATAGACGACATTCGTCTGTTCCTCGAGAACGATCTCCGGTTCCTGAAGCAGTTCTGAAGGCTCTTACTCTTGCCTCCAGAACCGCTGTAG
>DAOVRD010000225.1 GCA_030628375.1 Planctomycetota bacterium | reverse complement strand
TGGAGTTTACCGAACGCCGGAAGGTCAAGGTGGACGAAGATGGCGTGACCTCGATACCCGGCGTCTTTGCCGGCGGAGACATCGTTAACCTTAACCTGGACGCGGTGACCGCCATTGCGGACGCCAAGAGGGCGGCCGAAGGAATCCACAAGATGCTCTCGGAGCGTTAGAACTCCGCTGTGTTGCACCAGGAGACATTATGACTCAGAAGGTCCTCTTGGGCTTGCTGATTGGTGGGGGCATTGGTGCGGCCCTGGGCTATTTCGGCAAGTGTTCTTCCGGCACATGCCCACTTACGGCAAATCCGTATCGTGGGGCCATATACGGAGCAGTCATGGGAGCCCTGATTGCACTGGCATTTGCGCGCACGCCGACAACACAACCGGCATACACTGAGGAAGGCAAGAAGGATGTAAGTGACATGCCTCAAAATGTAACCGACGATAGCTTTGAAAGTGAAGTGCTCCACTCCACATTGCCCGTCATGATCGACCTCTGGGCTGCTTGGTGCGGGCCATGCAGAATGGTCTCCCCTGTTATTGAGGAACTCGCCGAGGAGAACACCGACAGGATTAAAGTCTGCAAAATGAACTTGGGCCAGAACATGAACACCGCCCGTCGGTACGGCATTAACGCCATTCCGGCAGTATTATTTTTCAAGGACGGAAAGGAGCTGGAGCACCTGCGGATCGTCGGGGTACGGCGCAAGGCAGCCTACCAGAAAGCCGTAGACGCAGCGACCGGGCTGGGCGCTGGAGATTGAGTCGTTACGTACAGTCCCACCTGTGGGCGACTTTGGGCGCAGATACGAGCTGTTAGAAGCCCAGGGAGAGAAAGCCGTCAGCAGATGGAACCACCCGCGCCAGCCGGAGTGGCTGACCGCCCAGGCTCGCGAGGCGGGCATCGGCGACTTTGACATCGTGGGCAAGAGCGGACTGTCTGCTGAGAATCCGGCCGCAGGCCCAGGCATATGGATTGTTTTCAAGAAAGTGGCAGCTTAGTCCGCACACTTCACGAAGGTGTGGGCCGACATGGGGAGAGTAAAGGTAAAGCGGAAGTCCTGGCGATATCGAAACGCGGTACGTTGGACGGGGGCCAAGAGGGGGATTCTCACTGGCGAGGGCAAGCCCGATATTGACGTGGCGACGCCGCCGGATTTCGGTGGGCACGAAGGGATCTGGAGCCCGGAGGATTTCTTCGTGGCTGCGGTGAATTGCTGCATCATGACTACCTTCCTTTACTATCGGGCGAAGGAAGGCATCGAGCTGGTCAGTTACCGCAGCACGGCCGAGGGAAACCTGGAGTACGGAGACGAAGGGCTGGTGTTCACGCGGGTGAAGGTCAGGCCGGAGGTTGTGGTTGCTTCAGAAAGGGACCGCCAGAAAACCGAACGAGCATTGCAGCAGAGCGAGAAGTCGTGCTTGATATCCAACTCCCTTAGTTCAGCAGTGACCGTCGAACCGCAAATACAATTGGCTCACGGCCCAGGCCAGGCCTCTAGAGTATAGGGCGCCCCCATCGGCACCGCGGCACACGCGTAGTCTGAGGGTACAAGCCCCCTCGCCTGTGGTTTTCTCTTCGCCGTGTCTGCATGCCGCCCCCGTATGCTTCGTGCCAGCTTGAGTTCACAGCTCCTCGCTCAGCGATTCAAGGCGTTCAATGGTTTGCTGGGCAACCTTCTTTTCTTTGGCGAAGTAGCGTTTCATCCGTTCGACCAGGCCGCGTTTCTCCTCCGAAGTGTCGAAGTGCTGCAGAAGACGGCGCGTCCACTCCAGGTTCGCGTCTATCTCCTCCGGTATCTTCTCGCTATCGTGCCGCACCGCCTCTTCCGGGCACACGTCGTGGCACCGACCGCAGCGAATGCACTCCTGGTCGTTGATGCGCGCCGTCTCATCCACCATTGCAATCGCTTCAACGGGGCATTCGTCAATGCACACGCCGCAGCCCACGCACAGCTCTTCCTTAACCCAGGGCATTGCCTCCTTCTCCTTCCTCGCTTTCGAGTCCTAAGACGATCCTTCGGGGCGTGATAACGGCTTCCTGGCTGAGACGACGAGATAATCGCCGGTTTTGTAAGTGCGGGGTTCTTCAAATCCGCATTGCGGCAGCAGCCCTTCCCATTCCTTCCGCGAAATCGCCAGGAACGCGTGCCAGCCGTGGTGCAAGAACCCTTCCAGTCCGACGAGGAAGTCCATACACAGAAACATCCCGCCGGGTTTAAGATGGCCATAAATGGCCTCGATGCATCGGAACTGGTCTTTCATGCAGTGGATGGCCTGGCTGGTGACCACGCAATCGAACGTTCCGTCCATCCCGCGAAGGTTCGCAACGGGCGTCTGCCGGAACTCAACCTGCCCGCCCTGCGATTCTGCTTTCTGTGTCGCCGTTTCGATGCTGTCTTTGGAGTAGTCAAAAGACCCTGAATCTATGCCCAGGACGCGACAACCTTCTTCAGCGACTTTGAAGGCCAGAAAACCTTCGCCCGTGCCTACGTCCAGAACCTGCTGGCCCGGCCTGCACGGTCCCATTAGCTTGAGAAGCCTTCGTGCCGCCTTTTCTTTGCCGCCCGGACGCTTTTCCTTTTGCCTTTCGTAGGAAGCGAGCTTACGGCGCCCTGCCTTGGTGAGGCGCCATTTCGACCGGACCGGTTCGATCAGGCCCCGTCGCCTTAGTTGCGCCAGCACGGTGTCGAGATCGCGCCCATCCACCAGGAGCTGTCCTGACGGTCTGTAGGTGCGGTTATCAGCGCTGTCCTCCTTGATGGCGAGTACGAGGGCCTTGGCAGTCAGCCCCCTCCGTTGCAGCAGGGCCAGAACGTAATAACGCAAGAACTCCCTTATGCTGGCGCCCCGCCGCGGTCTGAGTTCGTCGCCGCTCATGATCCTTGTCTGCTACTGGACCTCTTGCGAAAGGAGCGTTCGAAGGCGGTCCAGCGAGACAGTGCGCGGCTCGGCGCGTAGCGTCCCGCAAGAGACGACGCTGTAATCGGCGAAAGTGTGTGGCGGACTCACGGTGTCAATGGCCTTTCGCGTGCAGAAAACGTTACCGAAGAGCGGCTCTTTTGGGGGTTTGAGATTTGTTCTGGTCGTAGTATAATGTTCTGGTGCCATAACATCAACCGCCCGGAGGACGTGTTCGTGCCCCAGCAGCTCAGTTCCACGCTCGAAGACTATCTGGAAGCGATTTTCCGCATTGAGCGGGAGAAACGCTTTGCTCGGGTCCGTGACATCTCCGGCGCCTTGAATGTGGCTAAGTCCGCCGTCACCGCCGCCTTGAGAAGCCTTTCGGAGAAGGGACTGGTCAATTACGAGCCTTATGAGCCTGTCACCCTGTCGTCGGAAGGGCGGGAAAGGGCCGAAAGGATTGCCCTGCGCCACCGGATCATCGGGGATTTTCTGAGCAACGTGTTGGGCCTCGACCCGCAACGGGCCGATTCGATGGCCTGCGGCATGGAGCACGCCGTCGACAGGGACGCACTGGAACGCTTTGTCTGTTTCCTGGCCTTTGTCGGGAGGCGGCGGGAAGAGGGACAAAGCTGGCTCGACGAGTTCCAACGCTTTGTCAGGGAAGGTGTGGACGACCGTACGTGCCAGGAATGCATTCAAGAGTACCTTCAGAGCGTTGGGACGGATACCGAATCTGAGAAGGCTTGACGGGCGATCGGGTTGTGGCAGACATCTTTGCCAGGCCGGAGGCGAAGGGTTGACGCCGGCGGATAGAAAGCGACTTAAGATCTCGGAGCTGCCGGAGGATTTCTACGCACGGATCAAAGATCGCCTCCAGGAGCGCATTGCCCGGGAGCTGCGTTTCGCCGGACGGGTCCTGGACGTCGGGTGCGGCTCGTGTGAGCTGGCCCGGTTCCTGGCGAAAAAGAATCGCCAGCACGTCATCGGAGTGGATATCTCCGACGGTGGTTTCGCGAACAACCGTCTGCGCGGCGAAACAGTCGAATGTCACAAAGCCGACGCAAAGGAGCTGGATTTCCTGCAGGAGGGGTCGGTCCACGCAGTCGTGAGCCTTTACGCGCTGCACGAGATGCACAAGCCGGTGGCGGTGCTGAAGGAGGCCAACCGCGTGTTGCGAGGCGGGGGCGAGGTGCTTGTGGTTGATTTCCCCAGAGGTTCGCTCGCGGAGCGCCTGTGGAACGAGCATTACTACACCGCCCAGGAGCTGGAGGATATGTTGAAGGCGGCCGGCTTCGCCGCGATACGCGCCAGCCTGATTGAATCCGGCCAGCTCTTGTGGGTTACAGCATCTTCGCCGGAGGCTGAGGCGCGGCCGCCCGCTGGCAGCCCGCAATCGAAACAATCGCGGCTGAGCAAACTGAAAAGGAAGGTAGCCGGGCTGGAGGAGCAGATAAAAGGAGTGCGTGAGCATATCCAGAGGCTCCGCACGGCTGCCCAGGGGAAGCAGCGTGCGGTGGTGGACCGCTTCAGATGCACCGGCTGTGGGATATGCCAGGAGCTCTGTCCCGAGGGGGCGATCCGACTGACCTACGTGGCCAGCGTTGATGCGGAGCGCTGCACGGGCTGCGGCGTTTGCGTGCAGAGCTGCCCTCAGGGGGCCGTTCGCCTGAGCGGGCGGGAACGAGCACCTTCGAAGAGCGTGAGGTAGCGGGAAAGTGCTTGACTGGATAAAAGACCGTGATCATCTGCGGGAAGTACAGGAAGAGCACGACGACTTCTTCGTCCTGGCTTTCTGGGGCGAATTCTCCGACGCTGCAGAGCGTGCTCTTGCCGAATTGAAGGAATTCAGTGCAGAAGACAAGGACGTTCCTGTCTATGTGGTGGATGTGCAAGAGGTTAAAGGGCTACACAAAGAATTCGACGTGAAGAGAGTGCCGACCGTCCTGACGATTGCGAAAGGGAAGGTAACCAGGTTCATCGAGGGCGTCCACAGCGCCCGGTTCTACGCTTTCCAGCTCGCGGGGGCAGCGCCGAGCCGGGTCCGTGGGACCGGGCAGGCGGCGGTCCGCAGGGTGATCGTCTACAGCGGCCCGGGTTGTCCGGCCTGCGGGGCGTTGAAGAGTTACCTGCGGCGCCACGGCGTCTCTTTCCGCGACGTGGATATCTCCCGCGACCAGCGCGCGGCCGAGAAGATCGCGCGACGGAGCGGGCAGATGGCAGTCCCACAGACCGATATCAACGGAAGGCTGGTAGTGGGCTTTGACCGGGCAAAGCTGGACAGACTCCTTGGCATTCAGTCGGAAGGGGGAAGCTGATGAAAATACGTCCTATCAACGACCGGGTCCTGGTGAAGCCCCTGGAGGCAGCGGAGAAAACCGCAGGGGGCGTCTACCTGCCCGATACCGCCAAAGAGGGGCAAAACGAGGGGAAGGTCATTGCCGTGGCGGAGGACGCAACCGAAGAAGTGGCCGTGGGAGATCGCGTGGTCTACAAGGAATTCAGCGGCACCAAGGTCACCGTAGAGGGCGAAGACTACATCCTGCTTTCCTCCGAAGACCTCCTGATCAAGTACGTGGCCGCTGACGAGATTCCCGAGTGAGTTCAGGCACTAGGGCGAGGCGTATGCGAACGGTCCTCCGCCAGCACCCCGGGGGATCGGGGTCGCATGAACGGCCCCGCGAAAGTGAAGTCGGCCCACTGGAGCGCGGGGGGAATCTTAGCAGCCCGGTCGGCCATGGCGTTCTGCTGCTGAAGGTAAAGTAAGTGATTGACGATGCCTCCGGCTGGATGGAAACAACGTCTTGAGGCGGAGCGAAGGTCGAAAGACCAGTTCTTTGCTTTGCATCATCAGTCGCCCTTGGCTCCGGAAGACCGCGGTGCTTTCGAGGGGCTTGCCTATTACGCCCCGGATCCTGAGTACCGCTTTGAACTCCAACTGCACGGACATGAACAGAGGCAGGTCATAGAGGTAGCTGATACCGCCGGCCAGAAGAGAAGGCTGTGGCGCTGGGGCGAGTTTCGGTTTGAAATCGGCGGCCAGGAATGCACGCTGCAGGCCTACAAGGACGAGCCTGTCGAAGAGCGCCTTTTCGTGCCCTTCAGGGATAAGACCAGCGGAAAGGAGACATATGGAGCCGGCCGGTATCTGGACCTCGAGCCTGAAAGACACCTCACGCCTGACGGGAGATGGATTCTTGACTTGAACGAAGCTTACAACCCGTGGTGTGCATACAGCGAAGATTACGTGTGTCCTTTTGTCCCGCCCGAGAACTCGCTGAAAGTGCCGGTGCATGCCGGCGAGAAGGATTACCGTCCGAAAGACGCCTGAGCCAGCCTCCAAGATGGACTGCGAGGGCAGCGAATTGCTGGTGCAGCGGGGAGTTCATGGCTACACTTCGAATCCCGGAGGGCCCTCTTCGAGGCACGCAGCGCAGTTGCCCCTGGCGGGCTAATGGCAGTTCGCCCTGATCAGCCCCTCTCACTCGGAAACACTATCTCTCACCGAGGGACAAATGGCGGACCTTGAGGCTACAGTTAGGCAGGTGCTGGGACTGCTGAATCCCCGCTTTGAGCTCCTAAGGCAGGGCAGAGAGAGGCAGAAGGCTGTGTGGGAAAACCGGGAATCCGATTACCTCCCCCTGCTCATTACGAACATGCCGGTGGAAGAGAAGGATGATTACCCTTCGTTCGACAAGAAGGAACAATTCTATGACAAGAGAAAGATGCTCGTCGAACATGCGTGGGCCTTAATAAGCACAGCGAGAGGGGAATCTGACGCGCAACTCTCGGCCCCGGTGGACCTCGGCGCCGGTTTCATACCCAGCATTCTGGGGCTGGAACAGATGGTCTTTGAGGACAAAGACCCCTGGTTGAAAGAGAGCCTGAGCAAAGAGCAAATAAGCAGGCTCAGGGTTGAGGATGTAGGGGACATCTCAGCCAAAGGCCTCGTGCCTACGGCTTTAGAATACACCAGGTATTTCCGCGAGAGGTTCAGCACCAAAGCCCGTGTTTGCCTGTGCGGGGATATGTTCTGGGGCCCCTTCA
>DAOVRD010000110.1 GCA_030628375.1 Planctomycetota bacterium | reverse complement strand
CGGCCAAATCCGGCCAAGAAGGCGAACAGCCGTCATGCCTTTCCCTCAGGACCTATCCCACCTCGGGGTAACAAGGATGAACAGGATGGACAGGATAACGGAACGACAGAGAAGTAGGGGAACGTCAACGACGGGCTGTTTTGAAGTAGAGTTTATCCTGTGAATCCTGTATATCCCTGTTGATGCCTTGGCCGAGTAAGAAGGATGGACATGATGAGCGTCATAGCAGCGCCGCTATGGTTTCGAAGTCGGCGGTCGTCAGTTGGTCCACGCGAGTTCCGGGCTCTATGCCCGATCGCTCAAGCGCCTCGCGCGATTTGTCCGGTCCCCATCTGTTCTTGACGGCGCTTGCGACGGTCTTGCGGCGGCTGGTGAACAGCGTCCTTACCACTGACGAGAAGGCGGCGTACTGCTCAGTGCGCTGGCGGTCGGGGCGGCGCACGATCCTCACCAGGACCGACGAGACCTCCGGCCTCGGCCAGAAGTTCCCACGTGGGAGGGAGAACAACTTCTTCACACTCGCCCAGTAGTCCACGTGCACGGTCAGAGGTCCATATTCCTTGCAGCCGGGCTCGGCGACCAGGCGGTCCGCCACCTCCTTCTGCGCCATCAGGAACATCTGGCGTGCTTCGATCTCCCACTCGAGCAGGTTCGCGATGGCGGGCGAGCAGATGCAGTACGGCAGGTTGCTCACGACCTTCAACCCCCCGCCGCACGCGCGACACGCGGACCGCACGGCCTCAGTAACGAGGGGGTTGATGTGGTGCTTGCTCTGGAGGAAGTCGCAGCACAGAAGTGTCACGTTCTCGAACGTCCCCAGGTTCTCGGCAGCGAGGGCGTGGAGGGCACGGTCAATCTCCACCGAGACGACGTGGCCCGCGCGGGCGGCGATGCGCGCCGTCAACCTGCCCAGGCCCGTCCCGACCTCCAGCACCGCTTCCCGCAGCGAGATGCCGGCGGCGCTGACGACCCGGTCCAGGTTCTTGCCCGACACCAGGAAGCTCTGCCCGAGGCGCCTCCTTGCGCGGATGCCGTGCTGCTTGAGCACATCCCGGGGATGCCGATTGGACCAGTCCAGCGCCTTCTCTGTCATAACTTTTGCCTGCCGTGCGCCCAGGCGGGTTCAACGCTTCCGGCGCTGCTGCAGCAACCAGTTGTAGAGCTCTTCGTTACCGTAGGCGGCCGTCCACGAGGGCGTGGCGTGGGTAGGATTGCTCCCTGACGCGCAAGCCGTGGCGCGCGACCTGATCTGCCTGACGCTCTATGGTCCGGTGCGCCGCTCTTTTTGCCGGAGCGCCGCGTTCAAGTTGGTGCGCGCCTGCTCGAAATCCGGCCTTATCCTTAACGCCTGGGTAAAATGGCCGATGGCCTGATCCAGTTTCCCCTGCCTTGCCAGGGCCAATCCCAGGTCGTTGTGGGGGTCCGGATCGTTCGGGTTCAATCCGATCGCCTCGTTGTAATGTACGATAGCCTCATCCAGCTTGCCCTGCATTGCGAGAGCGAGCCCCAGATTGTAATGCGCCCCCGCAAAGTCCGGGCTCAATCGAAGCGCCTCGGTTTGGTGGGCGATGGCTTGATCGAGCTTACCTTGCATTGCCAGGGCAGTTCCCAGACCGGCATGCGCCTCCACGTAGTATGGATTCAATCCAATCGCCTCGGTGTAATGTGCGATGCCCTGGTCGAGCTTGCCCTGCATCACGAGAGCAGACGCCAGATTATTGTGCGCCTCGGCAAAGTCCGGCTTCAGTCTAATCGCCTCGCGGTAATGGGGGATGGCCTCGGCGACCTGGCCTCGCATTGCCAGAGTGACTCCCAGTTTGCAGTGTGCTCCAACGTTCTCAGGGTTCAGGTTCAAAGCCTTGCGGAATGCCTGCATTGCGCGGTCATAATCGTAGGCTCTCATGAATTCGATTCCGGCCCTTACGAAGGAGACGTCATCAACGAATTGCTCGTGGATCTTGCGAATCGCGGCAGGTCGTACGTTGACGAATTCCGGTATGTTGGCGGCTCTGTCCGGAGCCGTAAAGCGGTCGAGCAGAACGGGAGGGGTATCGTTTCCCTGTTCATCAATATGGGTGAGGAAGAGCTGGGTGTAAGGGCCGTTGGGCTTGGAAGAGAAGACCAGCCACTTGCCGTTGGGCGACCAACTGTGCCAGGAGTTCATGACAGGCGTATTACATCGCATCCTTCTGGCCTCGCCTCCCTCGGCCGGCATGATGTAGAGCTCGCTGTCCGGCTGGAGCAGCATGAAAGATCTGGCCTTGCAGAACACGATCCATTTCCCGTCGGGAGAGTACTTCGCGAAGTAATTGCTCATGCCGTTGTTGGACGCCCCTTCCAGCGGCTCGGCCTTGCCTCCCTTGCCATCATCAAACGGGACCCGGTACAGGTCGAAAAGGAAGGTCTTCCCCCTCTCGAGGAATTCATCGCATTCGCGCGCCGTCAGCAGCACCTTGTCGCCAATGCCCCTCAGGACGTATGCTTTGTTCCGGGCAAAGACGATGTACTTCCCATCCGGGCTCCAGGTCGGGTTGCTCTGCACGAACTCCTTGTCATCAGCGCCCGGCAACGCATGAAAAGTTCCCGTGTCCCTGCGGTAAACGGCCAGGATGCCTTTAAGGGGGAAAAAGAGCTGGCTGAACTCCAGGCCCGGCGTTGGAACAAAGACCGAACGATCCTTCACCGTGCTCACCACATACCTGCCGTCCGGAGAAACCTGGGAAAGCAGTCCGAAGGTCGGCTCGTTGTCTTCCTTCTCATAATCATTCCACGTTATGATCTTACTCTTGGCAAGGATTATTTCTTCTTCAACCCGCGTAATGGCGTATGAGCCCTTGTCGCTGGCATAGTCCACGTCCATACCCAAAATGCGGCCGTCGCTAGAGAATGAGTGGCAGTTGCCGCAGACAGACAAGTTCTCCAGAACGATCGGCGGCTGGGCCTTCGAAGAGATTGCCCCAAACCGCCACCGGATCCGCGAGGGGTCCTTGACAGCGTCAACGAAGGGCAGGTTCACTTCGCGGTAGAACAGGGGAGCGCCCACCTCGTCTTTGGATGTGCGGATTGCGATGCCGGCCGCTGAAAGGATCTTCCCCGGGGCGGCGTGGTTGACGCCCATAATGGTGACCCTTGCGTCCTTTTCCAGTGACCGGCGCTTGATCGCCTCCCACTGCTCGTCCGAAGGCGCCCACTCCGCTGTGCGTGTGAGGGAATTCAGTCCGGCCTCGTTGTCCTCGAATTGCAGGGCGATGAGCCAGGCATCGGACTGAACATGGTTATCCTCCCAGCGGAACGTCGGGGCTGCGATTTCCGGAGGGAAAAGCGTCTCATCCAGCGGATAGCTGATGGTCAATCGGCCGTATTCCGATTCCTCATCATAGGCCGCCAGAATGTCCTCTGCGCACAGGACGCCCTTGCGGAGGGAGAACAGCAAGGCCACCAGAATAGCGACAGCCAAAACGGCTGCGCCTATGATGCGGTATGTGACAGACCTACGCATGGCTTGCCTCTGGACCGACATTTGCCGGTTGGACGCCGTCCATAAGATGAAAACCAGCCCGTACGGCATTATGGTCTCGACGATGGCGCCTGTCAAGCGGTTGCCGGCGTTTGCCCCTGCGCATGAGGCCCTATGCCTACAACGTCAGACTTCGCACCACGGAGACCCAGAGGACACAGACCCGCCTGCCGGCCGGCGGGCAGGGAAGGGAGGACTTGTCCCCCTCCGGCGGAAAGGGCGAACGAACCCAACCGACGTGACGGCAATTATGAATTGGAGTTCAGGGCTCCTCTTTGATCAGCTCCAGCGCACAGTCGGCCAGCATGTCGCCGGCCTCCGGCGCCAGCCGGCTGCACCCGCAGAATGTGGTCTCGTAGCCGCCTCGCAGGAACGCATCCGCGTGGGGCACGTATCCCACCATGCCGTTGGCATGACCGACCACCAGGGCATGGCGCGGGTAGGATTGCTCCTTGATGCGCAGGCCGTGCTGGACGAAGTACTCGGCCGGAATGCCGGCGTAGGCGTACTCGTCCACGGAGATGACCTGCACTTCGGCAGGCTGCGTGCCCATCCGCCGCATCCGTTCGATCTGCCCGGGAATCTCCCGGTCGTATCCGCCGGGATCCACGAACCGCTCGGCGCCCTTCACCGTTCCCCTGACCTCAGCATCCGTGATCTTGCGGAACGGCAGATGAATCGTGCGCGAGCGGGAGCCGAGCTTCAACTCGCTCCTGTACCGAATGCCCTCAAGGACGCCGCTGACGCCGTCAGCCAGGATGATGCCGATCTCGTCCTTCGACTTGCGGGGCACATCTCGACAGGGATCCTGGTCGCCGATGTTGCCCGAAGCCCCGTTGAGGAACACGGTCGCCGGGCACCCGCGCTTCTTCATCTCGTTGGCCAGGGCCCCGGGGTATCCTGCGGACAGCGACGTCTCCCCGCCGTGGTGGGTCGGGTGACAGGCGAAGTTCACCATCACGCCCAGCAACTCCCCTCCTTCCGCGCGGGCCGCCATGACGGCCACTTCGGGGTCCACCGGTCCCTCCATGCAGAGGGCGCCGGGGTCCGTGAAGCCCCCGTGCGTGCGAACGGTCCCGTCCCTCATGACGACGCGTCTGTTGCGCGGCACGTCGAATTCGAAGCAACCCCCGAACCCCACTTCGCCTTCCCGCATGCCCGCCAATGCGTCGCCGAACACGGACACCACCCTGGTGACAAGCGTCTCGATGTAGCCCTCATCGCGCTGCACGTCTCCCGCATTCGCCACGGCCGGGCCCGCGTGGTTGTGCGTGGCGGCGACCATGACGTTGCCGGGCGGGAACCCGTACCGCTCCGCGATCCTGCGACGCATGTCCGAGACCTGCGTCCAGCGGATGCTCAGCGTGTCGAGTTGAATGAAGGCGACCTTGCATCCTGCCGACTCGATGACGACGGCCCGCGCGAAAAGCGGGTCCAGCACCCGGTCCGACACAATGTCCCTTCTCCAGCCGATCTTGTGGGTGCCGATGGGGGGAGTGATGTCCGTCTCGGCAAATCCGACACTGACGGCCATTGCGGCGCTCCTTATTCGAGGTCCTCCAACTGGTCCACGTTCTTCATGACTTTGCCGAACGCCTTCGCCACAAGCTCGGCCACCTCCGGCCCGTTCGGCGCGCGCAGCGGGGTGGTCATGCCCGTGTGGCTGTCGGCATGCTTCTGCGCCACGGGGAAGTTGTCGGGCGAGTAGTCCACGGGCGCCGCATGGGGACAGCTCCACGGGCAGCCCTTCCCGTAGCCGTTCTTCGCCCGGAACACCGTCATGGCCGGCAGGATGAACCTCTGCCAGACGGCTGTCTGGACGCCTTCGGCTTGCAGGGCCTTCATGATCTCGTCCCGGAAGGCCGCTGCGTCCTCCTCGTGGCCCAGCGCTTTCATGTCGAACCGGATGGTGTAGTTGTACCAGTCGTGCTCGAAACCTTCGGGCTCGGCGGGCAGGAGGAGGTGCGGGACGCCCCGGAGGCACTCGGTCATTCGCTGCGCGTTCGCCTTCTGCGCCTCCAGGTAGCCATCCAGCTTCGTCAGTTGCGCTCGTCCGAAGGCGGCGATGATCTCGTTGTTCCGATACATCCAGCCCAGCGCGTAGGCGTGGTAGTCGCGGTCCTCGACGGGCGTCCGCGTCTCCCCGAAGGACCACAATTGCTTGGCCTTCTCCTGGAGGTCCTCGTCGTCGGTGACGAACATGCCGCCCTCGCCCGAGCAGAAGCACTTGTTCTGATTGAGGCTAAACGCCGCGCAGTTGCCCCACGTGCCCACCTTCTTGCCTTTGAACGTGGCGCCGTGGGCCTGGCATGCGTCCTCGATCACCTTCAGACCGTGCCGCCGCGCGACGTCGGTCACCCGCTCCATGTCAACGGCGAGGCCGTGCAGGTGCACGACGATGATGGCCTTCGTCCTCGGTGTAATCGCCGCCTCAATCCTGTCCACGTCTATGTTCATGGTGTCGAAATCAATATCCACGAAGACGGGGATGGCGTTGTGGTGCAGGATGCATGTCGCTGAAGAAGACCAACTGTAAGCGGGCACGATGACTTCGTCGCCCGCTCCGCAGCCGCAGGCGGCGACGCACATGTGCAGCGCGCCGGTGCCCGAGTTCGTGGTTATGGCGTACCGGTTCCCATTCCAGACGGCGAACTCCTCCTGGAGCGCCTGGCAGTTCGGGCCGGTCGTGAGGACATTGCCCTCCAGGGCCTCCATCACCATCTTTCGGTCAACGTCATCAATGGGCGGCCATTTCTTGATGGCCCCTTCGGGTATCGTGCGCCGCCCTCCTTTGATCGCCAGCTTCTCCGTCATGCCCGTCCTCCTCCTGTGTTACAGCAATACCGGCGAAAATGGTATCCCATTTTCCAACACGCAACTGTACAGCCTTGCAGACCGAAATCAACCGGTTTTCGCTCAACCGGCCCGCAACGCCGTGCTTGCGCCGACGGCAGCGGCTCCGTAGAATGCCCCAAACACGTCGCGCTGGCAAGTGAACGCTTCTCACCTCGGCAGGGACAAAGACCATGCTGCGCATCCTTGCCCTGGAGCCCTACTACGGCGGTTCCCACAAGGCTTTCCTCGACGGCTACCGCGAACACAGCCGTCATTCGGTGGAGCTGCTGACGCTGCCGCCACGCAAGTGGAAATGGCGCATGCGGGGGGCGGCGCTGACCATGGGTGAACTGATCGAGGAGAAACGAGGCAGGTTCGACGCCCTGCTGGCCAGCGATTACGTGGACCTGGCGGGGCTTGTGGGGACCCGTCCGGACGCGCTGCAGGGCGTCCCCCGCGTCGCCTACTTCCACGAGAACCAGATAACCTACCCCTTGCCCGCCGAGGACCAGCGCGACTACCAGTTCGGCTTCACGAACATCACCACCTGTCTGGCCGCCGACCGCGTGCTGTTCAACTCGCAGTATCATCTCGACAGCTTTCTAAAGGGCGTGGATCGGCTGCTGGGCAGAATGCCGGACCACGTGCCCGAATGGGCGGCGCAGAGGATTCGCCAGCGCGCCGAGGTGGTCCCGGTCGGCGTTGACCTGGCGGCCATTGACGCGAACCGCGACCGGGCGATCCGGCCGGACGGCCCGCTCACCATCCTGTGGAACCACCGCTGGGAATACGACAAAGGAGCGCAGACGTTCTTCGAGCTCATGATGGAGCTCCAGGACGAAGGCCATGAGTTCCTGCTGGCCGTCACAGGTCAGGAGTTCCGCACCGTGCCGCCCGTCTTCGACGAGGCCCGCGAACGGCTCGGCGCGCGCCTCCGCAATTTCGGCTACGTCGAGTCACGGGCCGATTACTGCAAGCTCCTTCTGGAGAGCGACGTGATCGTCTCGACCGCCATGCACGAGTTCTTCGGCATCGCCGTGGTCGAGGCGGTCCATGCCGGATGTGTGCCGCTGCTGCCGAACGGCCTGAGCTATCCGGAACTGCTCCCCGGCCGGTGCCACGACGTGTGCCTTTATGAGGACAGGGATGACCTGAAGGGACGGCTGATCCGCTGGCTGGGGCGGCCGGACGAGGCCAGGTCCCTCGATTTCAGCGCAGAGGTGAGGCGGTTCGGGTGGCACCAGGTGGCCCCGATGCTCGACGCGGTCATGGAGGGCCTGTGCGGGGGGACCGGCGATGATTGAGTTCGTCCATCCCGCGTTCCTGTGGGCGCTTCCCGCTGTTTCGCTGCCCGTCCTCATCCACCTCTTGAACAGGCTTCGCTACAGGCGCGTGGCGTGGGCCGCAATGGACCACCTGATGCGGGCCGAACGTCAAAGCCGGCGGCGCATCCGCTGGCAGAACTTGCTGGTGCTGCTCTTGCGGACGGCGGCCGTTCTGCTGCTGATTCTGCTCTTCGCGCGGCCTTCCGTCGTGCGCCCCCTGCCGGGGCTCTCCGGAGCCGACACTGCGGCGGCGGAAAGGGCCGCCGTCGTGATACTTCTGGACGACTCGGCTAGCATGGCCCAGCAAGAGGGCGGCACCAGCGCGTTCCAGAAGGCGAAGGACTTCACGCTTGCGGCCGTCAAGAAGCTGGCCGATCCGTCGGGGCGGGGTGCGGGCGGCCGCGGCGCCAGCGTCACGGCATACGTTGCCAGCGAGGAGGAGCCCTTCTTTCGCAAGCCGGACGGGCGACCCGCCGACGTGGGGGACATCGAGGAAGCACTGCAACGGCTGCGCCCCGGTGCTTCGGCCTTCGACCCCGCAGAGCGGCTGCCGCGGTTGGGCGCCCGGGCGCCGAAGCAGACCGAGGACCTTCACTTCTACGTCGTCACGGACCTCCGGGCCACGGACTGGGGCAAGGAGAATCTGGACGCGGGGGCCCGGCGCGGGCTGGAAGCGCTTCAGGAATACGGGACGGTCTGTCTGATCAACGTCGGCTCGGTGCCCGGCCCGAATGCCGGCATCGCGGACGTGCTGGGGACGGATGGGCTGACGTACGCGCGGTGCGCCTCGGTCCTGCGCGCGGTAGTGGCGAATGACGGGGCGCAAGCATGGACTCCCCCGCGCGTCGAGGTGCGGCTGGATGGCGGCGCACTGCCGCCCGCCGCGGCGCCTGCCATCCCGGGCGGCGAGCGCCGCGAGGTCCCGCTGGAAGTCTACCTTGACGCACCCGGCCGCCACGCCGTCGAAGTATCGCTTCCCGGCGGCGATGCGTTCCCGCCCGACGACCGGCGATTCGCTGCCTTCGAGGCCGTGGAGAGCGTGCCGGTACTCGTTGTCGAAGGCGACGCGGGCACCGCTCCGGCGGAGGGTTCGGCCTACTATCTCAGGACCGCGCTTCAACCCGGGACTGCGCCGCGCGCCGGCATCCGGCCGGAGGTGCATTATGCCGGCTCGGCCGCGCCAGCGGACCTGCGCAACTACGCCGCCGTCTTCCTGTGCAACGTCGCTTCGCCGGCGCTCTGGCAGGATGCCCTGAAGCGCTACGCGGAGGCGGGCGGGCGCGTCGTCCTTTTCCTCGGGGAGCGGGTGGACGCGGCGGCGTGGAACGACTCCCTTCTGGCCGAACAGGACGGCTTGCTGCCGTGCCGGCTGGAGGAGCGCGTCCGCGCCGACCCGGCAGAACCGGTCCACCTTGCGCGACTTGATTACGGGCATCCGCTGCTGAGTCCCTTCGCCGACTGGGGGTCGCTTTTCGCCATCCCTCGATTCACCGCCTACTACCGCATCGGGACGCCCGGCGACGCCGCAGTGCTGGCCCGGTTCGACGACCAGGGCTCCTCACCCGCAATGCTCGCCCGACCGGTCGGCGACGGGTCCGTCGTGCTGTTTGCCAGCAGCGCTGACGACGACTGGACCGACTGGCCCCGATCTGAGGCCGGCCGCATTGCGTACGTGGCGTTGATGCAGTGGCTGGCCGAATCCGCAGCGGCTGCCGGGCGGCCGAGGCTCAACCTGGTCGGCGGGTCGCCGCTCGAGTATCCCCTGGACCCCTCCAGGTTCAGGCCGGAAGCGACACTGCGCCGCGCCGACGAGTTCCGCCGCGAGGCACATCCCTTCTCCGTAGAGCAAATCTTGCACGCCCGGGAGCACGAGCGTGAGGACGGGCTCTGGTTCATCAGCGACGGCCTCACCCGGGCCGGCATATGGGAGCTGCGCCTCACAGGCCACGACGGCGGCGAGACGAGCCTCTGGTTCGCGGTGAACATACCCGACCGGGAGCGGCTGCTGGCGCAGACCGAGCCCGAGTTGCTGCTGGGGGCTGCGGCCTCGCCGGGCCGCCTGGAAGTCCTGACTTACGACGACGAGGCGCTGGAATCGGCATTGGCGGGTTCTGCGGCACCCGGCCGTTACTGGCCCATCCTGGCCGCCGCCTTGATCCTTGTGCTCGTCGTTGAGAGCGTGCTCGCGCACGTGTTTGGGAATCCGGCCGATAGGAGGACGGCGCGATGACGCGTGGGTTTGCCGCTCTGCTGGGCGTAGTCGAACCCTCTGCTTCCGCCGAGCGCGTCCACGTGCGCTTCGAATGGGCGGGGATGCCCCAGGGAGCGGCCGCTCTGACCATGTTCGTCCTGGCGGCCGCCGTCGTGCTTCTTGTTCTCGCGCTCTACCGGCGGGAGCGGGCCGGGCCGGGTCAGGGCGCCCCCCGGATGCGCTGGGTATGCTTCGGCCTCCGTGTCCTGTGTCTGGGCGTCCTGGGGGCGATACTGCTGCGCCCTTCGGTCGCCCGCGACCTCGAACGCCTCGTGCCGGGACGGCTGCTGATCCTGGCCGACCGGTCGGCCAGCATGTCCATCCGCGACGCGCACCTGTCCGACGAATCCAAGCGCAGTTGGGCGCAGGCCCTGGCCCTGCCCGAGCAAGAACGGGTGACGCAACTAAGCCGACACGACATCCTGCGAGCAATGCTCGAACGCAGCGGCGGCAGGCTGGTGAGAGAAGCCAGCCGCACGAACCAGGTGGAGTTGATGACGTTTGCCGATGATGTGCGAACGGTGCTGAAAGTCCCACGCCACGAAGGGCTGACCGATGCGCCTCCTTCTCCGGCCGAGGTCGTCGTCATTCCGGAGTGGGATCCCGTCGGGGCGCGCACAGACCTGGCCGGCGCGCTGCGAGCGGCAATCCGGCAGCCCGACACGGAGCGGATGGCGGGGGTGGTCGCACTGACGGACGGGCACGACACGGAGGGCGGCGACCTGGACGCAGTGGCCCGGGACGCCGCAGATGCGGGCATTCCGCTGCACTTCGTGGGTATCGGCAGTCCGTTGATGGCCCGAAACATCGCCGTAGCCGAACTTTCGGCCGGCGACCGCGCCCTGAAGGGGTTGCCGCTGAAGATGGGCGCCGTCATCAGGTCGGACGGCTACGCCGGACAGACCGTCCGCCTGGTGCTGACGGCGACGGACGTGCAAGGCGACGGCACCGAGCAGATCCTCAGCAAATCCGTCGTGCTCGAAGGCGACGGGCGACGCCAGGTCGCCGACCTGACGCACGTGCCGCAGAACGCCGGCACGGTCCGGTACACGGCGCGCATCGCGTCGCTCGAAGGCGAATCCCGCACCGACGACAACAGTGCTTCCGCCGAGGTCGTCGTCACCGACGAGAAGATCAACGTTCTCCTCGTCGCCGGGCCGCCTTCCAGGGAGTATCGGTTTCTGAAGTCGCTGATAGAACGCGACCCGGCATTCGAGGCGGCGGTCCGATTGCACGGGGCGGCAGCGACCGACGACAGCGGGGCGGAACTGCCGCACGACCGCGAAGGACTGCTGGCATACGACGTCGTTCTCGTCTGCGATCCCTCACCGGAGGATTCCAGCGGGGACTGGCTGGAAATGCTCGCGGACGTTGTCGACAGGGAAGGCGTGGGCCTGGCGTTCGCGGCCGGGCCGACGCACACGCCGGAGCTTGTGGCCGACCCGGCGCTCCAGCAACTGCGCGACCTGTTGCCCGTAACGGTGGATGCCGCCCGAAACCAGGCCCTCGTCGGCCGATCGCGCTACTTCACGGAAAGCCGGCCGGCCGCGCTGTCCGAGGAGGCAAGGGGGCACGCGATAACGGACCCGGGCCCGGGGATCGAGCCGCGCGAGTTCTGGCGGTCCCTCCCCGGGCTCTACTGGGTGCTGCCCGCCGAACGAGCGAAGCCCGGCGCTACGGTCCTGCTCTGGCACGGGGCTCGCGAGGGCACCGACGGCCCCGCGCGAGGCACGGTGCTGGCGGCAGTGCACAACTACGGCCTCGGGCGGGGCTTCTACTGCGCGTCCCCCGAGACCTGGCGGCGGCCGCGCCGTCGGGCGGCACACTGCGCAAGGT
>DAOVRD010000254.1 GCA_030628375.1 Planctomycetota bacterium | reverse complement strand
GGGGTGGGGACGCACCCGCCCCCTGTGGGGCACTCGCCCTGCTGCCGCACCAGTCCCAGACTTGCGCCCCGTGCAACTTCGATCATCCAGCGATGAACTGGCAGGTGAATGGCCGACACCGTGCTATAGACGCCAGCGGCTGAAGTCGGTTGCAGTGAGAGCGGCGCAGGCTCATATCCCTGAGTATCATCCAAACCGTCTTCCGTGGCATCGCTCGCTGTGTTATAATGATGGTTGAATCGGTCGGCGCTCAGGTGCCAGCCGATTATCTGTCCGGTGGGGGGTTTGCTGTGCCGGAGGGGTGTAGGAGACGCAGTCATGCCTACGGCACATCAACAGGGCGGCGCCAGGAGGCAAGAACCAATTGTTTCTGGGGCCTTCCTGTTCCTTCTGGGAGTGGTGCTTGTTCGCTCATGCCTGGCGGTCGAGGCGCAGCCTGCTCAGAATAGCAACGACGTTCTGGCAAAGTTCAACCTCGCAAGAGAGTTCCGAACGCACTACGACGGCACCGGAGTGCGGAACCTGCGCTTCCCACTGTGGTATCCCAACAGCGATTCCGCGTCTGCACAGTACAAGAACTGCCGGGTAGCAGCTCGCAACGTGAAGGACATCGGTGCTGGCACCAGCAGCAGTATTGGCGTCACCGTGTGGGAGTTTCACTCAGTGGAGGACGCGAAGGAGGCATTGGAGTTCGTCAAGTCTGGCGACCAATGGCAGAGGGCCGCTTCGTATCGAGATAGCAACGCACAGCAAACAAGGGAAAAGTTCAGACAAGACATTGAGAGCACCAGCGAGGAAATTGCCGGGTCATTTGAAGAACCGAACGATACTCGGAAGCTGCTCAAGGAGGCGGAAAGTTATCACCCGGAACACGTTGTTCTTACGCTAGACAAGCAGGACATGGACAAGTCCGTCAAGTTCCGAAGCGTCTCGCGTTATCTTACGAGCCTGACGGAGCAGAAATCGATATACATCGGCCTGGTTACGTCCGAACAGGAGCAAGCATATCAGAACAAAGGGATTCGAATCGGTGGACTTGAGGAGCAGGCAGCCGACAGGTATTGCTGGAGGCATACAACAAAGCGTTGGCCGCTGGAAGCCGTGTCTTTCGAGTGGGAGGAGAATTACTTCGGCAGGACCGGCAAGTGCATCGTCTCCAGCGGCCTCCTCAGCAGGAGCCGTCCGCAGGCCATCGCTGATAACACTGAAGGGGCGCTTCGCACGCAGGTCATCCGCGAAGGCAGAGTGTCCGTGCCAGGACAGTGGCCATCTATAAAGAGGAAGTTCTTCGAGATCTGCGGCGGCACGGACGTTCCAGAGGAAGGCGTGCAGATCAGCCTCCGATACGCGGCTGAGGGGTACGTCCCGGAGGAGTTCACCCTGGACAGCGGCGAGCTCACGCCCTCCCTTATCAAGGTTCTTGGCACTGTCAAAGGCAAGGAGAGCGGGCCGATCGCAGGAGCCACAGTGACTCTGGAGGAACTGACAGCCACGGCCGCTACCGACACCGAAGGCCGATACGCCCTGAACGTCCCGACCGAAGGAAGTATCCCATGGGTCATTCGCAAGGACGTCGTTCTCGAACGCAATATCGAGGGGCTTCAGTGTAGTATCGAGACGCCGAGGCCGTTAGTGGCGAACGGGCAACGCTACACGATGATCCTCACCATCACAGCCGACGGGGAACCACTGGCGAACCGGGAGGTACGGTTGAGCATGCCCCAGCGGTGGCGCAAGAACGGCCGGGAGGTGAACTACCTTGGCATGTCGTCCTTATTGAGCGGGTACAAAAGCGACTGGACGACGGAGGACAACGGCAAGGTGGTCTTTGATGGGTTCGCCGCGCCCGTCGTATTATCCAAGAAGCTGGGCGTGCTCCAGGCGAAGGCCGATTTGCTGTACTTTCCGCTCCAGGGGGAACTGGTCGTAACAGATATTCCCACCAGCGAATTCTGCAAGGCGACCTATACACTGATCAGCCCCTACCCGCAAGTGGTCAAATTCCGCTTGACGGCGGTGGACGCCGGAACCTGGCAAGGCAAGAAGGGCTCGGAACTCGTGATTTCGGATCCGGACAGCAACCAGTTCACCGTGGAAATAAAACTGGCCGGTCGTCTGAAAATCCCCGGTGAAAAGGGTTTCTGGCGCAACTGCCTCTACCACACTTTCACCGGCAAGAGATTCTTTTTTAACTACGAACCGCCCCAGTGGGGCGAGGACTTGAACAAACAGCCTGGCAATCTTTGGAAAGAATTCGGCATGTTCAACCTGCAACTTGCCGGAAAATATGCCGTAGACCTGGGTGGCGCCCTTATGCTCAAGAGCGTCACGGCAGAGACAATGCCCGTGTCTGGAGGAACGCACGGCCCGGGCGCGACCGCCAAGGGAACTGACACGTACAGGAAGATCCTCGAAATCCGGGCCGAGCAGACCGGACAACTATACGACGTCGCAAAGAGCCAGTGGAACATGATTGAAACGGGTGAGAAGGCTGACCGGCTCTGGAGCGACCTGAGGAGCCTTTCCCACAGGAAAGAGATGGCCCGAGGCGACATCGAGGAGAAGACCATCCAGACCACCGACATGGTCATAGGTGTGATCGAAAGCACCCCCGGTCTGGCGGACAAGGTTCTGCGAGCCGGCCAGAAGATCGAGGACGTGGCAATGGGCGTCTCGAAGGTCAATGTCCCGCTGGAGCTTCTGAAAGTTACCTATGAGAACGCCAAGTTTATGCGCCAGCTTCACCGGCAGTTTGAGGCCGTTGCCAATGCGTACCAGGACACGTTGCTCGTGCCGGTAGTCGCTTTCGTCGAAGATAAGGACGGGCACAAGGTCGTGGCGGTGCGAAGCGTTGCAGTTCGGCTTTGGAAAAAGGAACAGGAATGATTCTTCCTGCAAGTACACGGAGGATTGCGTTTGTGTTGGGATTTGCTGCAACGTTGCTGACTCCGACTGTGCGCGCGGGCGTCGCCGCGAAAGCGACAACAACCGCCGCGGTGGAGAAGCTTGCCCATTCATACTACAAGGTGATAGGTGACGAGAACCTCAAAGCAGTCGCCAAGCTGTTGTACGCCCCAAGCAGAGAAGAACTCAACAAATCGCTGCTCTCCTACGCCGTAGTGTTTCAAGCCACCGATGTGAAGATCAACTCCACTGAGGTAACGGACGTTCAGCTCGACAAGGCCGGGGATGCCGCAGGCGCTTTCGTGACCGTGGACTACTCAGTCAGCAACGATGACGGCACCGATAGCTACGGGCAACAGGCGGATTACGTGCTCATCGCACGTCATACTGACGATGGCTGGAAGGCAGCAAAGGTGATGCGCGCCGCGGATTACAGAATAGCCCGCAAGATGATTCTTTATGAGCGACAACTCCAGCAGATCGGCAGGAAACCAACCGGACATGGACAAAAACATGACAATGGCGAAAGTGATGCTGAGGACGCTGGTGACAAAACAGATGCTGACAAAAACACCAATCCCCACCCGCCCTCAGGCCAGGCCACGATGGAAGATATGACTCATCTGCCAAAGTAGAGCAACTGGCAGATTTCGGCTCTCATGTGGCAACAATACCGGGACCGGCGCCGCGAGGTCCCGGCGCGGATAAAGGAATTGCGCTGATGCGGCCTGTCCGAGCTTCACGGGGGCGCACCGCCACGCCCCCGCGGGGGCTGCGAACGCACGTAGTCCTGCTGGCGGGTCGCCCTGGGGCTCAGGTAGACGGCGCCATCCATGACGATGTCAATAACCCCCAGCAGCTCGCCGAAGGAACATGTTTCGCAGCCCAGCAACGACGGTTGGTTCGGGGACTTCAGCCGACTGCCTTAGCCCTTCTTGCCGCCCACCGTCCTTACGCTATCCACTCCTTCAAAAGACGTCCCGTCAAAAGTCTCGCCCGTGAGTTCGGCCTCCGTATCGCCTTTGGCGATGCCCGTCTCCTGAGTCCTGAAATGCAGGACCATGTCCGTATCGCCATCACCATCCACATCCTCAAGGTGAGCCTTCTTGTGCACCTTGGTTGCTCCGTCGGGGCCGAACCGGACCGTATCCGCATCCACCTGAGTGGCGTCGAAGGTGTCAGTGCTGAGTATGGCCACCGGGATAACGCCTTTCTTGCCGGGATTGATGGAATTGGGGAAACTCCCCGGCTTGATGTCGATCAGCACCGGCACCGGACATGGCACAATGATCGTCCAGTAGCCCTGAACAGTCGCGTCAAGGGTGCTGTCAAAGACAAGGCTGAAGCTGAGGCCACCATGCAACCATTCGCAATGTGCCAGAGGCCGCTCAGGTTGAATCCATTTGACCTCGGTGCCACTCACGCCACCAACGACGATGGGACGGACAATGAGAGGGTTCTGCTCGTTGGCGCCCCAGGCCTCTCCTGTCGGTGCCACGAACCCCAGAGCCCAAAGCACGTCGTCGCAGTCGAAATCCAACCCCAGGAAGTCCAGTTCGAAGTTGGTCACCTCCTGTCCTGTGTCATTGTGGATATCGAAGTTCACCAGCACTTCCACGATGGCCAGATCGGATCGTGTCTCGAGGATCGCCTCGTTAATAAAATGGGCGACGGCTTCTCCGGTTGGATCCAGCAGTACCTCGTAGGCGACGAGAACAGCTCCGACCTCGTCGGTCCCACTTCCATCCACTGGGATTCTAAGCTCCAGGTCCTCCCCTTCCACAACCTCGACCGGATCCCGGTCCACCATCACCCACCTGAGTTCGGGAGGCGGGTTGAGAACGAAATCCCAGACGAGCTGCTCGAGAGGCACACTGTTGCCCGCGCCCGGCACGATGGCGAACTGGCGCCTTACGAACACCGGCCCTAAACCCGGAGGCAGGCCCGGCCCAGGATCGAGCCACGTCGGGGAGATGCGGATGCGATCAATGAGCTCACCCGTTTCCAGGTCAATGGCCCAGAACTGCCAGGGAATCGGCACCTGCGCGATCTTCTTCTGACAGTACTTGGGTGTATCAGTGCAATATGGACCTGAACCTGCCTGCGCCCGGACTGACAGGGCCAGGCCGACGCCAAGAACAAGAAAAGCCACGATTGCCAGTGATATCTTTTTCCCTTTTCTCATCTTCCCTCACCTCGGCTTTCCTTCCCGGATCATATATCTCGAATCTCCGTAACAGACAACGCGGGGTACTGACGTGCCAATTCCCCAAGAAACCATCATATCCATCGCCTCCCGGCCACTTGCCGTGCCCCGGACGCCTTGTCGGCTTTACGGCGCAACGTGGCCATGCCTTTCCCGTCCACAGACCGGACCCCTCGTCACCTCCTTTCTGCCGTCCTCCGGGTCTGCTCGACTTGCCCTTGCCGCAAGACCAGCGAATCCTCGGCACTACAGCGCCCGAGGGAGCCAGATGATGCATTGCGGGTTCTGGCAGGGCGCGCGCCAGATTACGGTCCCCTACCGGTTCGCGACCCCCACTGCCCCGCCCCCGGGCACTACGCAGGTCAGACCAGTGCTACCCCAAGCACCCCCCGTCATGACGGTCGCCATTATACCCCTCGGCAGCGCCACGTCAGCCCTGAATATCTCTCGATACTGTCAAGTATTTGGTGTAAAAAGGTTCGAGGGGGTTGGCCGGCACGTCGGGGCGTATCCGCTGGTTTGCAGCTTCCGCCAAACCAGCCACGGAAGCGGGCAATCTGCGCGGGGTTTTCTGGCCCAGTCGGCGAGAGCCGCAAGCTACTGACAGGCGGGAGGACACAACTGATCCGGCGAGGTGGCAGAGCCGGCGGTCCCCCTCGACTTCCGCTGGGCCGCTGCTGACCTGATTACACGTCAATGATCTTGCCGGGGTTCATGATGTTGTTGGGGTCCAGGGCCCGCTTGATCTTCCTCATCAGCTCAAGCTCCGCCTCCCCGACCACGAGACTCATGAAGTCCTTTCTCTTGGAGCCGATGCCGTGCTCGCCGCTGATCGTGCCGTCGAGCTTGCAGACCACCTGGTACAGCTCGGTCAGCACCTTGGGCAGCTTCTGGTGCCACTGCTCCGTCGTGTCATTCGGGTCTTTCACCACGGTCGCATGCAGGTTCCCATCCCCGGCGTGCCCGTAGCAAGGGATCTGGACTCCGTAGTGCTGCGACATCCGCTCAAGCTCCGGGATGACTCGCGGAATGCTTGCGGGGGGCACAACGATATCCTCCAGGCTCTTGTCCGGACTGATGACCTTGAATGCCTCCTCGATGTTCCGGCTCACAGCCCGGAGCCGCCCCC
>DAOVRD010000257.1 GCA_030628375.1 Planctomycetota bacterium | reverse complement strand
CTTGGCCTCCCGGTAGAAGACCTCCACCCAGTTGCGCAGCGCATAGAGCTTGGCCACCGTGTCGTTGCGAAGCTGGGGCACGTTGGTCAGCAGAAAGCGCAGATCCTCGTCAGCCTCGGGCTCTTGCGGGCAGTGTGTGACCACCACGACGCGGCGCTTTCCGGGCAGATTCTTGATCTTCACCTTGAGGGCGCCCACGAATACTTCGCGTTCCGTGCCGTCGGCGCACTTGATGCGCACGGGGCGGAAGTCCTTCGGCTCAAGAAGGCTCAGGGCCTCTTTCAGCCGGTGCTCGTTGGACGCTATGTCGCCCTCCAGGCGGGCGAAGATCCTCTGGGTGACCTGCAGCTCGACCACGTATGGCAAAGAGCGCTCCTCTAAGCCCTTTACGAAGCCGGTGTTACGCCCATACCAGGCGTCCGCCACGATGGCACGGAACGAAAGACCCCAGGCCACTGCCCGATCGGCCAGCTCCAGGGCCAGCTCGAGCTTGGTGCGGAAGGCCGGATCGGCCTTGCCGCCCTCCAGCCAGTTGTCCGGTACATAGGGCAGAAGGTCCACCGGCCAGTGGCAGCGCTCCTGGGCATAGTGGCTGGTGACGAAGACCTGACCGTTGGCCAGCTTGCCCAGCTGGCCGATGTACTGGCGCTTCACTCCCTGGGTGGCTTCGCCTTTCTTGGGCACGCCGCTGTCGTCCAGGACCAGCACGCCCCTGGGGCGGCTGCGGGTGCGCGGGTCGGCCTCCAGAAGCTCCACGCGGTGGCGGTTCAGCAGGGCCGCATCCCAGGGCGACTCGGTCAGGAAATGGTGCAGGCCCTGGTAGGGTTGGCCGACCGTGCGGTTGCTGATGGCCTCCACGTTCTTTCGGTCCATCTGCGCCAAGAGGCCCCGCACGTAGGCGGCGAAGCACTGCGACTGATTGGGCCGCGACCACAGATCGGCAAACTTGTCAAAGAACGGTCCACAGACAGGGTCCGGCTCGTTGACGATGCAGTCCATAGGAAACCTCCTCTGGACTGCTTATCGCGAACTTCGGACCCCAAAATCAACGACTTGACAAAGTAGCACTAGGAGCCAGCGACGCGGTACGGGCACAGGACAGACGAGCTATGAACTCATCTCGCGAGCCCGTGCGAGCTGAGGGCGCCGCTATGACCGCAAGCGCAAGGGCAAGAAGAGGGCCGTCTTGATCGCCGACGTGCCTACGTCGACCGTGAGGATTCCTTCTACGGGTCTGGTTCCTCAACTCGCCGGGTCTGACGCGGCGTTGTCGCGCTAATCTGTGGCGGTCTTCGGCGGCTCGTAATTCTCCCAGAAGACGATTTCCTCAAGCGGACCACGGGTCGCTTTCTGCTGCGGCTCGGCCGGGTGACCTACCGGAATCAACGCAACCGGCCTCACCCTCGCCGACAAACCGACTATCTTCGCCACGTCGCCCTCATTGAAAGAACCGATCCAGCACGTTCCCAGACCCATATCCACCGCGGCCAGCATCAGGTTCTGAATGGCCGCCGCCGTGTCCTGGATGTAGAAAAGCCCCCTCCGCTTGTAGGCGTCCCATCTCCAAGCGTGGGCTTTGGAGAAGTCCTGTGTATCCGCCCCAACCACGATAACGACAGCAGCGGTCGCTATCCAGCCCTGTCTTGCCGCCTGAGCGACTTCTTCCTTTCTCTCCGGCTCCTCGATGACGACAAACCTCCAGCACGGACTGGCATAGGGAGCCCATCGAGCCATGTCCAGCAGTCGCAGGATTTCCTCCTTTGAAACAGGCTCGTCGGTGAATTTCCGCACAGAACGTCTCGTGGTGATGATCTCCTCCAGCGTCATGCTTCGGCCTCCTTCGTCTATCGGGCAGAAATGATGTCACGTTTTCTCAACTCGAATTGTCCCAATCCTGTATCGCAACTCGGCGTCGCCGCCGGCGATGGCGAGACGGATTCGCGCGGTCTCGGATTCGGCGTCCACCAGCGCGATCCTTGCTTCATAGCCACCGGGCTTCAGATCCCCGGGGAGCTTGAACACGGAGAGGACGTCGTACCTCTCCCCCTTGACCCACCCGGTCGGGTCGAAAGTCCCGGCACTCCCGCTGAACCGTTCGGTGCCGTCCGAGTCGAACAGATGGAGTTTCAGGAGATGCCTCCGGTAGAGCCGTCCGACGTTCTGGTTCTCCCAGGTCTGCCGGAGCACTAGAAGGCCGCCGGGACGGACCACTTCGGGGAAAGACGCCTCCTTCAGAACAAGCCGGTAGCCGAGCCCGCCTTTCTTGAGGTACCGCTCGAAGATCGCCCTGTCCTCGTCGGTCTCCATCAACGTGTGATAGGGTTCGAAGCCCACGTAGAAGTGTGCGTAGTTCGAGTGCCAGGCGAGCATCACGGCGATGTTCTCCTCCAACGTCCCGTGTGTGCCGTCTCGCTTCATGTCGCCGTACGACCAGTTGCCTTCCGCGTACATCGGCGCTCGTTTCCACTCCTGCTCCATTATCACGCTGTCCACGTAGTGCAGTCCGTCGATGAACCCGTGCCGGGCAAGGGCGAACCCCTTCGCAAGGGCGACATCCAGTCCCTGCCGATGCTTGAAGTCCTCTGGATCGTCCATCGTCATCAGCATCACGCCGTCGCTCCGTTTCTCATAACGCAGCGAGCCGAAGTGGAAGGTGTCGGGTCCGTACGAGACCGAAAGCTGACTGTGCCGAAAGATGTCCGCGTACATCTCGACGATCCCGGCCAGGATCTCGTGCTTGGCCTCCTTGCTCAGCCAGACGTAGTTAGACCACAAGGTATGCCACTCGCCCCACTGTCCGTAGCCCATGCATCCCACAAGGTTGAACGGATTGCCCGGCTTGTCATACCGCTCGGCCAGGGCTTCAAGGAAACTCCGCAGCCTGGGCAGGTAAACGTTCTTATAGGACGGATGGGCGTAATCAGGCTCCTTGATCTTGCGACCTCCCTCGTCGTTGTATTCGTGGTATGCCGCACCGGCCTGCCAGACCCAATCCGGACAGACCTCGGCGGCACCCGAAGTACCAGCCCACCCCGTATCGTCGGTCGCCCAAACTCTCAAGTTGATCTGCTTGCCGCGCTCGACCCAATAACTCATTACCCGGTCCAGATCGTCCCAGTAGTACTTCCCCTCCTCGGGCTCCAAGTCCGCCCACATCCAGTCCAGACAGATCCAGTCGAAAAGCGGTGCGTCATCGCCGAAACCTACGGTGCTCTCTTCGACCGTGCACCGACGTCCCTGTCCCGAAACGGGCCCTGCCCACAGTCCCCACCCCATCCACGGATTGTGCAGGGCCTCGTCGGTTTCCCGCGGCTGCACCGTTACCGTGTCACCCATGATGGTTGTTCTCCTTCCTACTTGACGATCCTGACACTCCCGATGATGTATCGCAATTCCGCGTCGCCGTTCTCGATTGCCAGACGGATTCTGGGCACGCAGAAGCGATCCACCATTGCCATCCGCAAGTCATACGTGCCACTCGGCGCGCCGGAGGGCAGGGCGAACTGAGACGATACGTGGTAGGTTTCGCCCGCGATCCACATGGTTTGGTCAAACTGGTCGTCCACCAACGGGCCGACCACAACCGCCCCGCTCGACGGTTCGGTCAGGTACACGGCGAGCGGATATCTCCGCCATCCTCTCCCTGCGTTCCGGTTCACCCATGTCTGCTTCAGGACGAAAGTTGAGCCGGCAGCCAACCGCAGCGGGTGTTCGACCTCTGTCAACACGAACCTGTAGCCCAGCCCTCCTGCTCTCAGCCCCCTCTCGAAGTAGGCGGTGTTCGGATATCGCCTGTAGTCCTCTGCGGTCATGTACTGGTGCAGCCAGTTGAAATGAGCCCTCAGGGACCCGTCGAGACACCTGTCCAAGGTGCAGCCTCTTCCGTGAACCAGGTCGGCATACGCCCAGTTGGCCTCGCCGTAGTGCACGTTAGAGGGCCAATACTCACGGAGGAGAACCCGGCCGCCATGGCGAGTTTCCGCGGCGTCAGGTTCCAGGCCCCAACCGCCGCCGTGCAGTCCAAGCGCCCAGCCGTTGGCCGCCGCCTCTTCAATTCCCATCCTGTACTTGTAGTTTTCGTAGCTTGTCCCAGCCGGCCCCCGGCTCGGTGGGTCACCAACCGCGTCACCAACGCAGCACATCTGGCATTTGGTGCCGAACAGGTCTTTGTATATGTTCTGCAGGGAGACCAGGGTCTCGTGTTCGACCTCGTCGCTGGGCCACTTGTACTCTTCTCCACCACCGATATGCGAATGCCATTCTCCCCACGGGCCGTAGGCGCCGACGTGCCACGTGGTGAAGGAATCGTTGGAGTGAGGCTCATAGCGGTCCCGCGCCGCCGTCATGAAGGCCCGGACCTTGCTCAAGTAAACGGCGGCCACGTAGTCCGGTGCCCTGATGGTGCCTACAGGCTCTCCGCCAAGGGGGATCTTCACGGTGAAGTACCGGCACCCAGCCTTGTCGAACAGCCAGTCCGGGGCTACTTGGGATCCTCCCTTTCCTTCCCAGCCCAGGTCAAAGGTGGTCCAGAGCCTCATGTTGATCTGTTTGCCCCTGGCTGTCCAGTAGTTGACCACCTTGTCCAGGTCCTCCCAGGTGAAACGCCCTTCCTCCGGCTCAAGAAACCTCCAGTACCAGTCAATGCAGGCATAGCTGAACAGGGGCGCGTCGTCCTCGAAACCGGTCGTCATGTCACCCACGCTGTATCGCTGTGGCCCTACTGGGGAGATAGGCCCTAACCAGATCCCCCACCCGCAGTCGGGGTTTACCAGGGAGTCCTCAATCTCAACCGGATGTGCCGTGGTCGTCTCCGCCATGACCGTCTCATCTTCCTTTCTGCCAAGCGATATCCAATGTCCCTGCTACCGGGTTCCTGGACTATGCCACCGTCAGGACCAGGCGCGAGCGATGTTGCGCCGACTGAAAGACCTTCTGCTGTGCCACGACCAGTTACGCATCGGCCAGGTCGTTCAGCCCGGTGTTGTGGTTGCGGTCGTGGGCATGGATGCGGTCCTCGGGAATGGCACCGAACATCCAGCGATTCTGTTCCGGTGTGTGCGGAACGTGCTGTCCGAGCGTGGGAATCAGATGCACTTCCGCATCGGTGGAGAATATGCGATAGAGTTCCTCCGTGATCCACCGCGCCCCGCTATGGGCGCGCGTGACGTCAGGCGGCAATAGCAGGACGCGGCGCGGGGTCCTGCATATCCGTTCCCTTGCTTCTGCGGCGAAGCCGCGCACCAGTTCGAGCATGTCGCCCTTGGCGATGGGTGTTCGTTCTTCATGGAACCACAGCATGCGGTCTCCTTCTCTATGCTTGCTCTTTCGCCCATGCCTCGACCGCCTTGGCGAGTCCGTCCTCCAACGTCTCCGGAATGGTGGTGAATCCAGCATTGCGAAGGGTGCTCAGATCCGCCCGCGTGTGATTTTGATATTTGCCGCGCAGATGCTCCGGGAACGGGATATACTCGACCTGTCCCTTGCCCAACAACTTGATCAGGATTCCTACCATCTCGTTGAAGGTTCGGGGCGTGCCCGTGCCAACGTTAAATATCCCGTGAACCGGCGGACGCTCGATGAAGAACAGGTTAGCGGCCACAACGTGGTCCACATGGACGAAGTCCCGCCGCTGCTCGCCATCGGCACAGCCGTCCGTCCCGCGGAACAACCGGCCGCGCTGGCAGGCCAGCCAACCATAGAACGTGTCCTTGCCACAAAGTTCACATACATCGTGTCGGCCTCGAACAGCCCCCGCTGATTGGAGCGTTTGCCAAGCACGGGCATCCTCCATTGGAGTCAGAATTCCCAAGCGGATTCTATCACAGACACAAAGCCACTTTTCGACCGCATTTCTAGTGGACCTAACCGTCCATGGGGGTTGGAGTCCCCCCACCCGCACCATTTCCCGTGCTCATCTCACCGGGCAGCCCGCCCCCTCTCTCCTGGCCGGTTGACCGAAAAGCCGTGAATGGTTACAACTACCGGGTCCAGAAGTTCAGACCGCAGTGATGTACCTTGAACTACACTTTTGAAGTTCATGTCATGAAGTCGATAGACAGGATAGGCACGTTGCTCCTATGGGTAACCGGACTAGTACTGGTGGCCCT
>DAOVRD010000241.1 GCA_030628375.1 Planctomycetota bacterium | reverse complement strand
CCCGCCGGGGGCGGCACGGAGATGGGCCTGGTCAACGTCTATCACCTGATGTACCAGGTCGTGCACTACGACCTGCCGACGCTTCTGGCGGGCAAGCTGCACGCTCTGTGCTTCCGGCCGTACGCGAAGGGTCGCGACCTCTACGACCTGTTCTGGTTCGTCAGCTCGAGGCGGGGGCTGGAGCCGAACGTTCGGTTCCTGAACAACGCTGCTGCCCAGACTGAGGTTCACCCGCCGGTTGTTCGGCGGGAGCCCCCTCCCCTTTTCGATCAGGGCAACTGGCGGTCCATCGTGCTGGACAGGCTGCAACAGATGGACATGGATCGGGCGCGAGAGGAGATGCGCCCTTTCCTCGAACGCGGCGAAGAGGCCGACTTGCTGACCCTCGACAACTTCCGGCGGCTGCTCCGAGCTTGAAGCGGTAGGGGCACGGCGGGCCGTGCCCGTACGGATAGCTACAAACTCACCGATTCAGCGTCGGCGCCCCCCGGAGCGGCTCCGCCGACAGGTGCCCCAAACGTCGTTCAGCCGTCGGCCTGGGCCTCTTCCCCCTGGTCCTTCTCGCTCGGGCCTGCCTTTGCGCTCAGCCACTGCTCCCAGCGTTCGAGCAGTTGCTCGTCGGCGAGGCCCGCCTGCTGCTCCTTCGGCATCGGCAGGTCTTCCTCTCGCAGCCTGGCCCAGTACGGCTCGTCCGGAGCCGTCTTAAGCCGGTGGATGAGGGCGCGTACCCTTTCCGGCCTGGCCAGGCGCGGCGCCATTATGCGGGCGGCGCGCTCGGCCTCGGTGTCGGCAGCCGCGTCGGGCTGCACAAGATAGCGGGCCAGATTCGCGTCCAGATGCAGCCCGTAGGTTTCGGTTATGTAGTCCACCAGGTTCGGCTTGCAGGCGCCGCCCCTCGGCTTAGTGACGAACTCCGACGGCGCCGACACGTAGCCGCACCTGACCCGTAACACGCCATCCTCGTGCCAGAGAAGCACCGGATTCCCCAGGATCGCACGCAATGCGCGCCAATGCACGTCCCTGTCTTCGTCGCCCGGATCGAGCAGGTCTTCGACTAACTCGCGTCTGCCCTCCCGCAGGACGCTCTCGGGGACCGGGCCACTGACGAGCAGGCTGTGGCCGTCCAGCTCGATCCATCTGTGTCCCCGGCGCGCCGATTCGAGGACTGACTGCACCCACTCGGCTTCGTCGGAATCTGCGGACTCGAACTCCTCTGCGTTCTCCAGGATTGACGCGTTCAGCAGATTGTTGGCCAGCTCGACGGACTGCGCTGCATTCTCGATAACCAGAACCTGCGCGCCGCAGATTCTGCCTGCCGGATCCATGTAGAACCCGCCGTTCAGCAGCCTGATGTGGTCGAGCAGCCTGACCAGGCCCTGCCGCATCTCGACCGAGAGCTGCTGCGTTTCCTCGGCTTCGGGGTCTGCCAGATTGTCTCGCATTTCCCGCAGCGGGAACACAAAGGAGAAGTTGTCGAAGAACCTCACGGTTCGGTTGTCAATGGCTTCCTGCAGTTGCTCCTTCGCTTGCGCGATGTCTTCTTTCGTTGAATGAAACCCCTGGTAATCAATGATCACCACCAGACGGTCGTTCTCCCGGTCGTGCTCCACGTAGACCGTCTGCTCGTCGAAGTCCAGGCATCCGATCAGCGCGAGCAGCAACACCGCGCTCAACGCAAGAGCCCATCTGCTGATGACCATCGCACCCTCCTCCGCTCAGCTCGACGAACTGCTCGGCGTCACCACAAAGACGCGGCGGCCGCGTCATTTCGGCTTAGGCTTCCGCGGCGGTCCGCGTCGAGTGAGGATGACGGCGTGACCGCCGCCTCCCAGGCCGATCAGAATCCACGCCAGCACAACGAGCCAGACAGGAGTTCCTTCGGCATGAATCCCCAGCATAAGCCCCACGCCGAACACCAGCACGGTCTGAGTCAACATTGTCCAGTCCACTCTCCGTCCTCCGATGTCGAACCGGGTATTCTGCGTCCGCGCCGCCGGGTGATGGGGCCAGCCGGCTGGCGTCCGTTTCCGCTGCGCGCCCTAGCCCGACCAGAGCGCCGATATGGCCTCTCCCATCTGCCGGCGGGTGGCCAGCAGGAGCGCATCGTCCCTTGTGTGCGTCGCCGGGTCCGGTGCAATCTCGGTCCGCACGCGCGCGAGCAGATCTTCCGCCCGTTGCTTTGCAGGACCGTCCGGCGCCGCGCGCGCCAGGTCGTCCAGCAACCACAGATACTCGTAGTCCTCGAAGCCTTTCCGAACCACTTCCCACCTTATCGAGGAGCAGATGGTCTCCTTGCCCGGGTACACGATGTGCGGGTCCCCGGCCGGCAGGGGGTTGCGGTCCTGACAGTAGATGCTGCCGCCGGTGGCGTCCGTCCACGGAGATATCTCGATCGGCACCGGCACGCCCTGCCACGCACGCCACGCATTGTATCCCCAATGCAGGAACCCTTTCAGGCGCAGCGTCCACGAGAGCCAGAAAATTACGCGGTTCCTGATGGAGGCATAATCGAGGAACCGATTCGGGTAGACGCCCTGCGGAGCCAGGCAGACGTAACTCCAGAGCTGCTCGGGCTCCTGCAACGCCGAGGGCTCCCCGATCTGTTGTATCTGAGGCAGGCGCAACTCGACGTACCCATCCAGCCCTTCGGCCATCACCGCGTCTATGCGCGGCACGTCCGGCAGCCATTCCTTCACCAGCCCGGCGATGCGGCACCACGACCCGGCGTTCTCCGGGACCGGCTCGTCGGCCACATGTTGGACGTACTGCCGGTGCCATCCGCGCCCCTTGAGATGCCCGTAGACGCCCTTGAGCAGCGCCTCAACGATGGGCTCGAACTCCTCCTCCGACATCGCGTCCCGGCCGGTCGGGATCAGGCTGCCGTCCTCCTCGCAGACCGGGAAGCGCTTGAAGCCGATCTGGCTCTGCCATCCGCCGACACGCCGCGCGACGTGTCCGCCCTCGATCCATTCGACGCCGGCGGACTTGAAGGTCTCAATCCAGCGGTCCAGCAGGGAGAAATCGAAATCGAACGTTCCGTCGCTGCGGCGCGTCATCCCCACCAGCGAGGGCCGGAGCGTTTCGCCTCCCCCCCACGGAGTGAACCGCGTCAGGATCATGTCCTGCTTGTGGGCCGCCATGTCCCGCGCGACCTTCTCAATCCAGGCCCAGTGTTCCTCGGACCAGAGCTTCACGCCGTGAGTGCGCACAAACGCCTCGGGCCAGAACCACTCCGTGTGATGCAGGTGAAAGCGCTCCGGCAGCGCGAACGGCCACACTTCCACCGTGACGGGCACCTCGATTTCCACCCGGTCCCCGTCCCGGACCTGCAGTTCCAGGGACAGTGCGCCCGCGTACCGGCCGGGCCTCGCCTGGGCCGGCACGCGCACGCTGAACCAGAGCGGCTGCGTCCACTCGTCGCGGATGCGTATCTCGGCCTCTTCGAGGAACGCATCGGGGAAGAAAGCCGGCGCCTTGCGCAGGTAGGTGGCCGGGTCCCGGTTGGCCGGCGGGTTGTGCGTGACGTAGATGAACCATTGCCAATGAGCGCTCAGGCAGCCCGCCGGTATCTCCGCCCCTCCCGGCCCCGCCAGGGGCGTCAACTTGCAGGAGGCGCGCTCTATCTCCACTCCGCGCGGAATGCGCACGGCCACCTGCGCGTCCTCGGTCTCGTTGCGGGCGACTTTCAGGGAGATGTCATTGCGCGCCCGAGGGGGACGCTCGCTATCGGGAAAAACTTTGTCCAGAGAATGGGTCGTCCAGCACTGGATGCCGTGGGCTGCCATTCGATGTGTCCCCCGAGCCGGATCCGGTCTCCCAAGGAGCTATTCTACCAGCACACCCGATTCGCGCAACTCCGCCGACTCGGCCGAGCGGAAGGAGACTCAGAAACCGGGCACATTGCCCGCCGTGATCGTGCGCACGAGGGTGGACAGGCCGCTGGTGAACGCCTCGACAAGGATGAGGGCGATGAAGAAGAACCGCGCCTGCCGCACGGCCCTGCCGCTGCCGAACTTCATGAGGACGATCTTCACCAACCACCCCAACATGTAGGGCAGCCAGAGCCGGTCCGCCATCCAACTGGCCATCACCAGGAGGCCAATGGGCTGGATGGGCCACCAGTAGAACCGGGCGCGCATGAACAGCACGAAGCCGGTCATGACAACCCCCATCCCGAACGGAACCCACTTGGCCTGAGAGTACTGATACGGGTTGTTGATAAGCTGGTGGGCACGCCCGAAGACGCGGCCGGGGTTGACCTGTTGACCCCACGTGTCGCCGAAGTTCGCAGCTCCTTCCGAATAGGCCTGGTGCAGGGACATCCAGCCCGAGGCGGCCATCGCCACCACCAGGGAGACCACCAGGGCCGGCAGCAAGAGCCTGCGGTGCTTCTGGAACACCTCGCTTATCCTGAACGCGTGGATGGCCGGCACCGAAGGCAGCGTCGTGCTGCCGTACACGAAGATGCCGTGGTACATCTGCCCAAGGACGGCGCCAGTATCCGTGAAGACCCTCCCAAACCCCAGACCGTTCAGCAAGTTGGGGGCTACCAGGTTCAACTGTGTCGAGTGCAGTCCGCTCTGAGCGACCATGCGCGCGTGCACCAGCATGATGGACATGGTCATCAAGAACAGGGCCGCCGCCACCCACGTCTTCATCCCGTAGTACGCGAACCAGGCCACGGAACCGAGCGCACAGATGACAAATCCCCAGAACGCCACCGCGTAACTGACCGGCTCGTCGGAGTCATCCACGCCGCGGCCCTTGCCCACCGCCTTCCTCAGCACGTCCGCCAGGTGGCGCCGCGCCATGAATAGGGCGCCGAGCGTGAAGGCCATGTAGGACCCCGTCATTTGCCAGGTCATCAACTGGCTCCAGCTGCCCCCGTAGTGGAGCGTCGAGCCGCACCAGTGAGCCGTCAGGAGTTCGCAACGCCCGAAGAGGTAGAAGAACCAGATGCTCAGCGATACATCGGCCGGCACCAGATACGCGAATCCGATCACGCTCCACCAGATGGGCGCGTCCTCAAGGTACAGCCGCCTGAGCGGCGTTTCCTGCAGCACCTCCTTGAAAGGGATACTCAGCGCCCACGCCGCGTCGGCCCCCAAGAGCAGCGGCACCGCCCTCAGGAAACGGAACGCCGCCACGATGATCAGGCCCACCAGAAATGCCCTGTTCGAGAACAGCTCCGGCAGCCAACCGGTGCCCCCGCTCCCGGCGGTGAACTCCATCGGCACGCGCGCAAGCGGGAACTGCAACCGCTCCCTCTCCACCCACTGTCGTCGGATGACGGCAAAGAAGAAGAATATGCCGACGTAGGAAACGATGAGGAGGACGGCCCAACGGCTGATGGGGGCGAGCCACTGGTTCCACGGAAACCGGCCCTCCGCTCGCCCCGTGAAGAATTGCTGCGCAGCAAGCGACGCCGGCTGCTTCGTCAGCACCAACGACTCGGGAACGGCTTCCAGCGACGTCTCGCGCCAGACTATGTCAGAGCGCCGGGCCACGTACGCCGGGCCCGCCATGGCGGGAAACCATCGCCGCATCATGCCGTCGCAGGGACATACGCACGCGACTATCAGCATGCACCAGATGAGCATCAACTCCGACCGCCGGAAGGCCCACCCCTTTCTGATCAGCTTGACGGCGAGGTTGAGGACGACTGTGAAGAAGACCAGCAAGAAGACGGCGCCCGACGGGAAGTGGCCCCCCGTGTTCCAGCCATAGCTCTTGTTGAAGGAGGTGTAAGGATCCAGCAGGGAGATGCCCACGACCGAGAGAAGCCCGACAATAAAGGCGCGCCAGGTCATTTCGCTTCCTGAGCACTCGCGGCAGAAGGGGACCACACCGCAGAACGGCCCCGCGATGGGTGCGCGTATTCTACCAGCGACTCCTGGCCCCGCAAGTCGCAGAGTAGGGGCGATTCGTCCCACAGTCGCGGGAGCCCTACGAGAACGGTCCCGGCGCAACGGGGCGCCCGCCGCTGCACGCATCCCGAACCCGCCCCGCGGGCATGCGCCTGTGCCGCATCTCTGCACTTGCAGCGTCGCGGGCAGTATGATACGAAACAGTGACTCCGGCGCTTCAGACAAAGCCATACTGCCTCTGCGCCGGGTCAAGCACGGATAGGGCCGAGGCTCCAATCGAAACGCCGGGGACCGTTGATCAGAGGAGGTGGCACGCATGCAGTTGAAATGTCGCTGCGGAGAGACCTTCAGTGTGGAGGTCAAGGAAGGGGTAACCGCTGCCTGTCCCTCTTGTGGGATGACGTACGCGATAGCCAGAGACGCCGCGGGAAAGCTGAGTGCCCGGATTCTCAAGGGACGCAAGGAGACGCCCAAGCCGGCGGCCGGTCAGCAGTCCACGTGTCCCAGTTGCGGCAGCCCGCTCCCCGCGACGGCCGTGTTGTGTGTCAAGTGCGGTTACAGCCGCGAGGCCGGTCGCCAGATCGGCGGCGCCACGGTTGCGCCCACGCAGAGGGCT
>DAOVRD010000362.1 GCA_030628375.1 Planctomycetota bacterium | reverse complement strand
GACCCGGCGCCTCGGCCTCCGGCGCCAGGTCCGCTTTGCGTTCGATTCCCAGTCTTTCCGGCTCCTGGCAGACCAGAGTCCCGCCGGCCTTCACAAAGTCCTTTATGGTTCTCTTTTGGTTCTCGGTCGGATCAATGGGGCTCGGCACGATGACCACCCGGTAACGCTGAAGGTCCTGTATCGTCATCTTGTCCGTCACATAGCGACCGTCACCCCCGAAAAGGACATCGAAGGGGTAATTCCCCTCGATGAGGGCTTGGGCGAAGCCGAGGTAGGATGGGAAGACGGCGGGGATGGTCCGCCCTCGCTCGTTGAACAGGAAAATGATGGCTGTGGATGAACCCGAGAGGATTTCGCCCTCATAGAGGTCCCTGTGGGATCGGACGAAGCGCGCTATTTCAGCGGTTTCCCGCCAGCACTTCTCGAGGAGTATCGTGCCCACTGTGGCCGGCTCGACGTGGAACTGGACATACGCACCGTTTGCTGCGTAGGATTCAGCGGACTGGACAGCCGTCAAGACGTTGACGCTCTTGCCCTTCAATATGGCCATCATGAGCAACTCCCCCATGGCGTTCGCGTGTATGACCGCCGGGGAACGCCGGTGATGGATGGCGTAGGCGAGTTTGTGATACGCCGCCCACTTTCCCCTGGGCGGCTTTGTCATCTGTGGAGTGGGCAACCCGCCGGGCATGTGGTCCTGCTCGTAGGCGAACAGGTCGAAGATATCGGCGAACATGATGGCCCGAATCCAATGCCCCCCCGGGTTGGCAGTGCCGAGGTCCGCGGCGTTGGTGCAGAAGGCCACCTGTCGCCCTTCGGCCCTTGCGTGCTCCCGCAACGTCTCCACCAGGAGCCTCCTGGTGCGGAAACTCGCCTCTTCCTGGCAATAGATGAACTCACGGAAGAGCATGTCATCCTTCGTCGTGTTATGAAATGGACGCTGCTTCGGGTCAGTAATGAACTGAAGCGGACTCAGTCGTTTGACGATCGCGCTTGTGTCGAATTCGGTTATATCGAATTGCTCCTCCAATGCTTCAGCCGTGAACTTGTCCTCCAGGTACTTCCTGAAGTTCGCCATGCAGTGAGAGCAGAAACCACCCGGCAGGAAGCCGCTCACGAAGGCGGAACTCATGGGTGTGTCGACCATGACCACGTCTGCGCCCAGGTCAATGCCCTGCCGGCCGAACTCGATTTCCCACTGAAGCCAATCGGGGTTATTCGTGCACATCAGGGTCATCTCGTCCCCGACCACCACGGGCTTGCCGTCCGCGCCCAAGCAGGCCATTTCGTCCAGGTCGGGCCAGGCGTCCCGCATCGCATGGAAGCCCTCCAGTCCGTTGACAACGGATACGGCAATGAGCCCCGCTTCGTGACACGCGTCGACGAACGCTCGGCCGTCTCTGCCATATTCCGCCTGAACGGCAGGTGCGGTTTCCGTGTGCGTCAGGATCGGATGGGTGCCCCCTATGCCCCCCCAGATCCCGTTGACGCTGGCGTGGAGTTCGGCAGCCCTCTCGGGCAAGACGGGCACCATGCAGTAGGTCTGCACCTCGTCAAGCCACGCGGGCAGATCACGTTCCGTCGGGTCTTGCCCGGACGCGATCCCACAAGTCGCCGCAAGAAGGAACATCGCTACGACGACAAAACGCACGGCATTCTGCATAGTGCTCCCCCTTTCTCGGGAAAACCGGGAAGCCATTTCATAGGGTTGGAATCGACATTAATCTCGTCGCGACTACCCGGTCTGTCAAACCTCAAGCCACTGCCAGCAGCCCTGTGCTGCGATGCCCCAGTAGGCGCGGCCCCACGACGGTCAGCGAACGGAGGCCAAGCTTTATAAAGGGCAAGGAGCCAATAGATAATCAGCGAGCACTTTTCAGGGCCGTCGAGGCCAAGGGGTGAGAGAGGCGCGGGGCGGCTCCCGGCTCCAGCCGACCTTCGACGCCCCCGGCGCTTGCTCTTGCATCGCCGCTGGTCTCCGCCAGGCAGCCATCCCTCTTCCGCTCCCCAACTGTCCCCTCTACGCCAGCCCGTGGAAGTGGACGCCGTTCTCCAGCAGGATGCAGTGAGCGATGTCCTTGGCCAGCGTAAGGTCGATGTCCCCCCGGTCGATCTTTCGCTGGAGCACGCGGGCGATGCCTTCCCGGGCCTGCACGGCGTAGCCGTAGACCATCAGCGGGCTGTGGGTGTCGCTGCCGAAGCCGAAGATCTTGCAGTGGGGAACGCCGTCCAGCCAGGCGTCGAGCGTGTGTTCCATGGTCGCCGGGTTCATGGTCCAGGCCCAGCACAGGTTGATCCACGCGTTGGGGAAGTTCTTGCCGATGGTCCCCATCTCGTGCTGGTAGGGCCAGCCGGCGTGGAACAGGTCAAACCGGACGCGAGGGTACCGCATGAGCGTAGGCACGAGCTGCATGGGGTTGATGTTGTTCAGGACACCCGTGTTCCCGGCCAAGTAGCCCGTGTGCACCTGGATGGGCAGGCCCTCATCGGCCGCCCGGCGAATGTAGCGTTGGGTGATGTAGTCCTGCAGCGGACGCAGCTCCTCGGCCGAAAGGCGCGACTGGCGGGAGGGCAGCCCGGTCGCCGAGGAGGCCTGGACGGTCGTGTCCACGTTCACGCCCATGAGCCGATTGAACGCCCGCTCCGCCTCATGCCTCGTCGGATCCTTGAAGTCGAGCCCTCGTCTGTAGGCGACCCCTATTTTGAAGGACGTAACTTTGCCCGTGGCCAGGCAGTCGCTGATGGATTGCATGAGGCCGTCGATCAAGTTATCAAGACTGTGGATGGAGCGTTGCCACCAGGCTTCCCGCTCCCCCACGTCGTCGCGGCTCAGAATGCAGAGAAGGCCGTCGTCGCGGTAGTTGAAGCGGATGAACTCCTCTGGATAGAGTTCGTCGCTCGTCGCCTCCGGAGTGTGGATGCTGTCCTTGATGCCCCAGGCCACTCCCGCCTTCTCCTGGAGAACCATGCAGTAGCTGGCCCGGGGGTCGTCGCCGACGAACTTGGCGTAGGCCTTGGTGATGGCGTCGGCGTTCTCCTCCCGGAACTCCAGGCCGAGCAGGTCGCGGCAGGCCCGTTCCGTAGCCCGGCAATAGCCGGTCACCCGGGAGCGCCGCCACAGTTCGAAGAAGGCCGAAGTGTAACCGGGGTCGTCCATGGCCGGCAGCACTCGTTCACCCACCCCGACGGGCCCGCGTGCCGTCACCAGGTCGGCGTTGGCATAGCCGAGCAGTGCGCTGAAGTGCGGTTCCTGCTTGGCGTAGTCCGGGACCGAACTCACGTGCTCGTGGGCGTCGAACAGCGGATGCTCCATTACCAAATCGCGGATCGATTCAGGCACAGCTTCTCTCCTTCCTCGTAGTTTGTCGCCCCTACCGGCCCGGCCAGTGTACCGGCGCCCGAGGTCAGAAGCAAGGGGCACAGTCGCCGGCCCTGGTCGGCGTTGTAATGAGGCCACACACACCGGCTACCAGAGCCGCTGTCTGGAAAGCCGCCGGGGCACCCTCAGCCTGCAGGTGCCCAGGTCACGCAACACGGCCACCCCTTTTCGCTCCGTGCTCATTGAGCGCTACCGCGGCCATTGACCGGCCTCGGCACGGGAGACCCGGAGTCAATCTGGCTAACGGACAGAACGGGAGAGCCGTGTCTGATTGCGGTGCTTGGTGGGCGAGGGGGGATTCGAACCCCCACGGCCCTAAAGGGCCACGGGATTTTAAGTCCCGTGCGTCTGCCTATTCCGCCACTCGCCCACCGATACGACCCAGCCCTTGAGAGAAGCCATTTCCCCGCCACCAAGCCATTTCCGGG
>DAOVRD010000281.1 GCA_030628375.1 Planctomycetota bacterium | reverse complement strand
GGGGCGGTTCGCGAACCGCCCCCGCGACAACGTTCCCGGCACAACCAGACCGTCGTCGCCCGGGGTGGCAGGCCCGATCCGCTTTCGTAGGGGCACGGCGCGCCGTGCCCTTACTTGACAAGGCTGAAACGGCCCTACCCGGAAGTTCGGTGTTGAAGCCCCACTAGCCGCTCAGTCCCGCGATATCCGGCTTCACGACCTCTCCCGATTCCGCCGAACGCTTGCCCGCGTCCAGGACGGCGATCTCCCTGCGCACGTGCGCCAACTTGGCAACCGGCTCCGCTTCCCCCTCCAGCACGGCCGCGATGTTCTCATAGTAGTCTCGCCAGCGCCCCGGAATGGTCGGCACGGTCCGTTCCGTGCGTCCGTCGTGCAGAATGCCGTAGGTTGACGGGTCCTCGACTGCGGCATCAATGTCGCCGGCGCACATCGCGTCCTCCTGGGGGTCGAGGCCGTATTTGCAGAACGTCGCCTTGGTTCCGTGGACATGGAATCGTGCCTTGCTGATGGCGGTTGCGCTGGAGAAATCACACACGCCCGTCGTCCCGCCCGCGAATGTCACCACGAGCAGGGCTTCGCTTTCCACGTCAATGCCCGCGTAGTCGTGGTGCATTCGACAGTAGACGCTGTCGACAGCCTGGGGGAAGATCATGCAGAGCTGGTCAACCAGATGGGCGCCCAGGTCCCAGTAGCGGCCCCCGCCCCAGGCCGCCTGGCCGTGCCAGCCGCCCCACGTTTTGAAGCCCTGCCAGGCCAGCTCGACCCATTTCACTTCGCCCAGTTCGCCGTCGTCCATGAGCTTGCGCAGAGTCAGATAGTCGCCGTCGAAGCGCCGGTTCTGGAACACGTTCAGCATCACGCCGTTCTTCTCCGCCGCGGCAATCATGCGGTCGCAATCCTGCAAGGAGACGCACATGGGTTTCTCGGTCACCACGTGCTTGCCGGCGTTCAGGGCCTGGACGGCAAGGTCGGCGTGGGTGCTGTTGGGAGTAGCCAGCATAATGAGACCGACGTCCGCGTCGTCAAGGGCCTCCTCCAGCGAAGCGTAAGCTTTGCACTGTTGCTCGTTGACGACGCGCTGCCGCGCTTCGGCGGCCCGCGCGACAACACCGTGCAGGATCAGCCCCGGCGTCAGTCCTATCAGGTAACAGTGGAACTGCTTGCCGGACCTGCCATAACCGACGACTACTGTGCGTGTACTCATGGCTCTTACCACCTCCCAAAGCGCTGGACGTGATGGGCGCACCAATCGGTCCATCATCCGCCGGTCTCCTGCGGGTCCGCAGACCGGCGCCCAAGAAGATATCCGGGACGCCCCCGATTAGCAATCCCCACACTTGATTCCCATGGACCTGGAAACGATACTTCTCACGCGCATCTGGCGGGCCCCATCTCTGAGACGTCGAGGCGTTGCACCGTTTGCGGAATGGCAGAGGGCGGAAGACAGAGGGAGGAGGTGAGTCGTGAAGGTCTTCATGCAATGGGATATGGAGGGAGTGAGCGGAATCTTCACGCGCGAGCAGGTGTGGTTCTGGGAGGAAGGCGTAAGGGACCACATTGCCAGGGAGGGGCGTCAGCTCCTGATAGCCGACATCAACTCCGCCGCCGCGGCTGCATTCGAAGCCGGGGTGGACGAGCTGATCGTGTGCGACACACATCACGGCGGGGGCAACATCATACTGGACCAGATGCTCTCCGACCCCCGCATTACGTATCTCGAAAAGTCCAGGGGGTATCAGGACGGGAAGTTCCGCTGGCTGCCCGGGCTTGACGATACCGTTGACGGCTTCATGGTCCCGGGCCATCACGCCAGGGCAGGCACGGAGGGCGCATTCCTGCCCCATACGTGGACGCTCGAGTGGGCTGATTTCAGCATCAACGGGCAGAGCGTGGGCGAGATGGGGATCGAGGCGTGCTTTGCAGGCCACTGGGATATTCCGGTGATTATGATGCAGGGCGACGAAGCGGCATGTAGAGAAGCGGAGGAGCAGTTCCCCGGCATCGTGACAGCACCCGTCAAACGTGCCGAGAGTCAAGATCTGTGTTCCGGACTCGAGCCCGAGTCCGCCCGCCGACTGACGGCGCAGAAGGTGGCCGAAGCCGTTGAGAACTTGCGCACCGGCCTCTCCAAGCCGTACACGCCCGCACTGCCTATGACGGTCACAATCCGGATGGTATCGGTCGAGGATGCGGAAAAGGCGGCGCAGAAACCCGCAGTGCAGAGGATAGACGAATACACCGTGGAAGCTCAGGTCGAGCGACACTGCGACGTGGTCAAGTGGATACTGGAAACCGGACTGTCGTAGGGCACGGAGATCAGGGGACGGATAACCGAAGCGGCGTGAGTGCGTTCTCCGTTAACTGGCGGCTTAATGGTTGCTACTGAAAGGAGCTCCCGATGTCGCGGAAGGCACGCATCTGCACGATCTCGATGAACTCGCTGGTGCACGGCGACCGCTCTTCCAAGGAAGACCGTCTCCGGGAGGCCGAGCAGAAGATGAAGCAGGGATCGCTGGACGAGCCCGACCTGTTCCTGCTGCCTGAAGCGTTTCTGCTGAACGACGTGCCGGGCACGTTCGGTGATCCTGCGAACATAGAGGAGGAAGGCAACGAGACCTACCAGCGTCTGGGCACGGCCGCCCGCTCGTACGGCGCCTACGTGGTCGCCCCGCTCATGACGCGCAAGGACGGAGTGGCGCACAACTCGGCCGTGATCTTCGACCGCACGGGCGAGCCGGTTTTCACCTACCACAAGACCTTCCCCACGCCGGGCGAGATCAAAGAGGGGGTTGCGCCCGGGACACGCACGCCGGCGTGCTTCGAGGCCGACTTCGGCCGCCTGGGTGCGGCGATCTGCTACGACCTGAACTTCCAGCCCCTGTTCAAGCACTATTACGGGCAGGGCATGGAGTTGCTGCTGTTTTCGAGCTACTTTCCGGGCGGGCTGCTGCTCCAGTCGTGGGCCTACATGTACATGTTCCACGCGGTCAGCAGCCACGCGCAGGGCTACGACAGCGTGTTCGTCAACAACCTGGGCTACGTGGTGGCCCGGGCGAACATGTTCGCCCAGGCTCTGACCCACGAGTTCGAGCTGGACAGCGTGGTCGTTCCCTACTGGGGGAATCACGACGCGGTGTGGGCGGCCAAGGAGAAGTACGGCCCGGAACTCGAGTTGGACATCCACCGCGCCGAGGGCGACGTGATCCTGCGGTACCGGGGCGCCGACGGCACGGCCCAGGACATCCTGCGCAAATTCGGCATCCGCACGCGGGTCGAGTACTACAACAACGAGCACCTGCTGTAGGACCGGAGGCCGTCGGCCGGACCTGGGTGACGGAGCCGGTGGTGCTATGGGCCGGGAGGATGGGCCTTGAGGCGGCCGTTGCCGCCCGCGCCAGACAGAGTTTCCAGCCCTTCCGTGCTGCTGGGGGTGCCGTTCGCTCCAGTCGTTGACGGCCGCTCGGGACGCTCCTATAATCCGGTCCCGTTGTCTGTGCTGCGGTTCCCCCTCCCAAAGGCGTTCGAGGAGAGCGCGGTGACCTGGCGGTCTTTCGTCATCGGGTTGTTCGCCGCTGCCGGGATCTGTCTGTTGGAGCCTTACTCCGTGGCCAAGGGATACGGGTTCTTCACAAACTCCTGTTTTCCCGGCGGCGCCGTTCTCGTGTTGGTGTTCGTCGCCGTCCTCCTCAACGGCCTCATCAAACTGGTCCGACGGGGGTGGGCGCTCACCCGGGCCGAGTTGATGCTGGTGTACTGCATGGCGCTGGTTTCCTGTGCGATCCCGAACGAGGGACTGGGGTCGTTCTGGTACGGCATAGTCGCCGGGGGTCCCTACATGGCGCGCCGGTCCGACCTCTACTGGGAGGACAACGGCGCACTCACGGCCGCACCGGAGGCCCTGGTCCTGAGTAAGGATCCCAAGTCGGTTGCCGCCAGTCAGTACTTCCAGGGATCGGAGACCGGCCGCGTCCCGTGGCGGCCCTGGATCCGCCCGTTGGCGCAATGGGCCGTGTTCCTGGTGCTGATGTACGTGGCCGTGTTCTTCACTTGTGCAATCCTCAGACGTCAATGGGTGGAGATAGAGCGGTTGATGTTTCCACTCGCCCGCATTCCCCTCGAGTTCACCGAGGGGAGCGAGAGGGCGGGCCTGCTGCCCCCTGCCTTTGCCAACAGGGCCTTCCTGGCCGGCCTGGTCGCCAGTGTGGCGTTCCGCTTCGTCCGTGCGCTGCCGCTGCTGTTTGGGGCGGACCACGGGTGGAGCATAAGCATGCCGATCGGAGACATACTGAAAGAAACTCCCCTGGCCCAGATGGACTTCCAGAACTTCAACCTGTGGTATACGGCCATAGGTTTCGCCTACCTGGCGCCGGCAGACGTGTCGCTGAGCATATGGTCCTTGTTCCTGTTCAGCCGTTTCGAGCTTCAGGTGGGGCACTGGTTGGCGATTCCCAGTGCAGCGGGGGGCACCTGGTCACACCTGATGCGCTGGCAGCAGTTGGGCAGCAACCTGGCGTTCCTTGTCGGCATGTTGTTCGTGGCACGACGCCACTTGTGGGCGGTTCTTCGAAAGGCGACCGGCTTGTCGCACGGATCGGAAGACGCCGGAGAACCCGTCAGCTACCGCGTGGCGTTCTGGGGATTCGTTCTCTCCATGGCGGGCTGCATTGCCTGGCACTGCTACTACGGGATGTCGCTGGTGATGGCCACGGGAGCCATGGCGCTCGTGTTCTGCTGGTACATAGTCTACGCGCGCATGGTGGCGCAGGGCGGCCTTTATGTTGCCAGGGTGACGTGGTCCGTGCCGGACGTACTTCACGGCGCCACCGGCCGACTCGGCGGAGCGGGCGCCGTGATAACGAGCACGGTCGGGCTGTTCCTCGGCGGGGCGACCATCATGCTGTCGCCGGTGGCCATGGATGCCTTCCGGATCTCCTCGGTCTTCAAGAGGGGACGGCATCGGTTCCTTCTCGCCCTCGTTGCCGCCATCCTGGTGGCGATGCTGGCGACCACGTACATGGTACTGACGCAGGCCTACAGCATGGGTGCCCTGAACTTCTCCTTTGTGTGGGCCGCCAAGGTGGTGCCCATAAGCGTTTTCGACCACGCGCAACGGATCATAACGCAGCCTGCGCAGTTGACGAAGTTCTACTGGGGTCCCCTGAGCTTCGGCGCTATCCTCACGGCGTTTGTGATGTTCATGCGGGCACGGTTCTACTGGTGGCCCCTCCACCCCATCGGCCTTCTTGCCTGCAACAGTTGGCATGCGCACCGCCTCTGGTTCCCGTTCCTATTGGGGTGGTTGATAAAGATCACCATCATGAAGTTCTCGGGCGGACAGATGCTCAAGTCCGTCCGGCAGTTCTTCATAGCCTTCATTATTACGGAGGTCTTCATGAGCGGCATTTCGGCGCTGATCTGCACCGTCACGCGAGGGGCCGTG
>DAOVRD010000156.1 GCA_030628375.1 Planctomycetota bacterium | reverse complement strand
GGGGCGTATTGGCGCGGGGACTCGGACCGGCCCCAGATGCAGCGGATCTACGGCACGGCCTTCCCGACCGAACGAGAGCTTGCAGACCACCTGGAACGGCTCCGGGAAGCCGAGAAGCGCGACCACCGACGGCTGGGCAGGGAACTGGACCTGTTCAGCTTCGACGAAGAGATCGGACAGGGGCTGCCGCTCTGGCATCCGCGTGGAGCCATCCTGAAGCAGGTGATTGAGGACTACTGGCGCGACCTGCACGCGCGGCGAGGCTATGAATTCGTGTCCACCCCGCACATCGCGTCGGAGAAGGTCTACCTGCGCAGCGGCCACATCCCCCAGTATGAAGAGCTGATGTACGCCCCGCTGGAGATAGATGGGGAACGGTTCCGCCTCAAGCCCATGAACTGTCCGGCACACATCAAGATACTCCAGACCCGTACCCGCTCTTACCGTGACCTGCCGGTTCGCTATGGCGAACTGGGCACCGTCTATCGCTACGAGATGAGCGGGGCGCTGCACGGGCTGATCCGCGTGCGGGGGTTCACTATTGATGACGCGCACATCTTCTGCACTCCGCAGCAACTGGTCGGCGAGATCGAGGATGTGCTCAGCCTAATGGACGAGATGCTCGGCGCTTTCGGGTACGTCTACAGGTCGTATCTCTCCACCCGGCCGGAGGTCTCGCTGGCAGAGGCGAGCGATGAGGAATGGGACCGGGCCACCGACGCGCTGAGGGAGGCACTGGAAAACCGGCAGATGCCCTATGAAGTGGACGAGGGCGCCGGCGCGTTCTATGCGCCCAAGATAGACGTCAAGCTGCTGGACGCCCTGGGCCGCGAATGGCAGGGACCCACCATTCAGGTGGACCTGAACTTGCCCAAGCGTTTCGACGTGACTTACGTGGGCGAGGACGGCCAGGAACACGAATGCATCATCGTGCACAGGGCGATCCTGGGGTCGCTGGAGCGGTTCGTGGGGGGCCTGATCGAGCACTTCGGCGGCTGGCTCCCCGTCTGGCTTGCCCCCGAGCAGGTCCGCGTCCTTCCCATTACGGATGCTCATCTTGACTACGCCCGGCAGGTGCTGGGCAGGCTGCGGGACGCCGAGGTCCGGGCCTCCTGCCACGAACGCAACGAGACCATGGGCTACAAGGTGCGCGCGGGCACCGTGAGCAAGATCCCCTACCTTCTGATCGTCGGCGACCGCGAGGTTCAGGACGGCACCGTCAGCGTACGCAGCCACGACCACGGCGATGAGGGGCCGGTCGGGGTCGAGGAGTTCCCGCGGCGGGTGAGGGAGGAGATCGAGCAGAAGCGGCTCCCCGCCGGATTCCGAGTTGCTTTTGCCGGGGATTAGCTTGCCATTGCCGTCCGCCCTCCGTATGCTGGGCCGATCGTGATTCTGACCTATTCCTTCTCCGGCCGAGCCTGGCTCGTCTCCGACGCTGCGATGCAAAGATGAATCCGGACGAACGCAAGAACGCGCTGAAATGCGTCGCTGGAGAGGGCCTCTCCGGGACCGGCATGGGGCTCCTCGGGTCGGTCTCGGTGCTTCCGCTGCTGTTTTCGGCTCTGGGCGCCACCGAGGTGGAGGTGGGCCTGTTGGGCAGCATCTTCATGGCTGGCTGGCTCCTGCTGCAGCCGCTGTCGCTGTTCCTGTTGGGCCGCCGTCGTCGGACGAAACGCTTCCTGCTTCCGTGGGGTTTCTTTTGTGCCGTTCCGACCTACCTGGGGGCGGGGGCGGCAGTGTACTTCCTGGGAACGGGTCGCCCCAGGCTCTGCGGCGTTGTTGTGCTTGTGCTCCTTGCTGTCCGGGTCTTGGGGGGCGGGATGGCCATGCCGTTCTGGCTGGACTGGCAGGCAATGGTCTTCAGGCGGGACATCCGGGGGCGGGTGATTGGCATGATGGTCGGCGCCTTCACATTGGGCGGGGCGCTGGCGGCCCTTGTGGCCGGCAGGGCCGTGGAATGCCTGAGCTTCCCGTCGAACTACTCGCTGCTGTTTCTCATCGCGTCCCTCTTCTTCGTTGTCTCACTGGGTTCCTTCTGGATGGTTCGAGAGCCCGATTCGCTTTCCGCCCCGTACATTCCCTTGAAGACGGCCGACCTGTTCCGACGTTTCGCCCGGTCGCTCAGTGACAGGAACTTCCGCAGCTACCTGATCGGCCGGGTCCTGATGACACTGGGTGCGGGGGGCGCTGCATTCTACGCCGTTCATTTCAAAGCCGCGGCGGGGGGCGGCGTGGCGGCGGCGACCGTCATCAAGCTCAGTTCATTGTTGTTCCTGGCGCAGTGCGCCGTAAGCTACCCGCTTGGTCGTCTCGGCGACCGGGCCGGCCACAAGGTCGGCGTCGTGGTAGGGGCCGTGGCCCAGGTGGGTGCGATCTCGGTGGCCTATCTCGGCCGGGGGGCGGTCGCGTGTGGCGTCACCTTCGCGCTGGTGGGCATCTCGTGGGCAGCGGTGTGGATCTCGCACGTGAACATGCTCTTTGAAACCTGCCCCCATGACAGCCGCGTGGCTCACATCACCCTGAGCAGTATGGTGCTTGGCCCCGTTCTGGTGCTGGTCCCGGTGGGCACGGGACTGCTGATGCGCCATGTCGGGATGGGGCCGGGCATAGGGCTGACGCTCATCCCGACGCTGCTCGGCGTCGGCTGGCTGGCGCTGATGGTCAAGGAACCCCGCGACATAGAGCTGGGCGGGCGGGACTTCGACGCGCCCGCGACGGCCTGATCGCTTCGGTCGAGACCCGGACGAACGGGCGGGCTGCCGGTATCAGCTCGTTGCGGCGGGATTCGCTTCGTAGTAGGTCTCGTAGCGTCGCTGTCGGTGCAGGATCGAGCCCTCGTCCAGGAGGGCGTGCACGTACTTGATCGCCTCGTTGCGGTGGATGCCCAGGCCGTCGGCAAGGTCCTGGAGCGTGCATGGGCGGCGCCGCAGCAGCGCCAGCACTTCCTCCTTGCCCGCCCGTGCCTCCGGCGTCTCCTCGAACGCGTGGCTCGGCGCGATGATCTCCGCCCCGGGGCCGAGCATGGCGCATATCTCCTCCAGTCTCTCTCGCGCGGCGGCGCGCACTTCCCGCTCCGCAGGCGGGCGCACGGCAGTGTTGAGTTGAACGCGGTCCGGGCCGATCAGCTCCGTGCAGGTTTTGATGCGTTGCACCTGCTCGTCGCTGGAGTTGACGCCCTCGATGATGAACACCTCCAGCCAGATCTGGCCTTCGAAGTCCCGGCGCAGTTCGGCGAGGCCGCTCACGACCTTCTCCAGCGTCAACCCGGGATGGGGGCGGTTGATGCGCTGGAATGTCTCCTCGTCGCCCGCGTCGAGGGAGGGAAGGACAAGGTCCACTGCGCTGCACGCCTTGCGCACCTCCGCCACGTAGAACAAAGCGCCGTTGGTCAACAGGGCGATGGGGATGTCCGTGAACTGCCGGATGCCTGCCGCGATCTCGCCGAACGAACGGTTCAGTGTGGGCTCGCCCGAGCCGCTCAGCGTTACGAAATCCGGGCGCGGGCCTTCGGCCAACCGCCGGCGGACATCTTCGAGAAGTTCGTCCACGGGCACGTAGTCGGCGCGCTGGATCGTCGTCCGGGGCGTCCGCCCCAGCTGGCAGTACGTGCAGTTGTAACTGCAGGTCTTCATCGGCACCAGGTCAACGCCCAGCGAGCGTCCCAGACGCCGCGACGGCACAGGCCCGTATGTGTACCTGCCGGTCATCGGCTCATCCCCCGTTGCGCAGATATCCCGCCGGTGGCCCTTTGCGTGCCCTTCATGGCCCTGGTGTCCCTCGTCGTTCCGGAGCGACCCCTGTCAGGTCGCGATCTTCAGGTCAACCACGGGCGAACCGTCCAGGGCGTCCAGGCCCGTGACGAGCAGCTCGTTGCCTCGGACTGCCTTGACCTCGACCACCGTGGAGCCGATCGGGTTGGGCCGCATCGGGCTGCGCAGCGCGAAGACGCCGCGCTTGGGCCTTGACCTGTCGCCGCGCGGATGACACTGGAGAATGCGCCGGTCGTCATCGCCGAGCCGGTGCATCCAGTACAGCACCTGCAGGCGGCGGCCTGCCTCGATCCCCAGCATCGCCAGCTGGAGTTCGGGCCTGATCTCGATCATGCACTCGGCGTCCGACGCAGCAGTCTCGTCCCGGTGGACCACGCCGATAGGCGTGACGCGGAATTCATCCTCCATCTCGTGACCCGTCCACAAGAAGGCACGGCTCGATGGCCGAAGAAGCGCTCAATCTGCCGATTATAGGCGTCCGCGCGCGCGGCGTCAAAGAGAGCGGCCATCGCGGTGCCCCGGCGCGATGCGTTGCAGTCGCGGGGACACTGCGCTACACTGGCTGCAAGCCCGGCTTTCGGGCCGGGCGCAGCGGGAGGGATTGGTGAAGCCTCGCGAGGGTAAGAAGCCGCGGGCCGGCCGAGCGCGCAGACGGCTCGTGGTGCGCCAGGTGGAATGCAAGACGGTGCTGAACCGCAGCAGCATCGGCCAGTACACGATGAACTGCTACACCGGCTGTCAGCACAGTTGCATCTACTGCTACGCGCGCTTCATGCAGCGATTCCATCCGCACCCCGAGCCCTGGGGGGAGTTCGTGGACGTGAAGGTCAACGCCCCGGAGGCGCTCGGGCGCCAGTTGAAACGGGCCAAGCCGGGCTCCGTCTTCGTCAGCAGCGCCTGCGATGCCTGGCAGCCCCTGGAGCGCAAATGGGAACTGACCCGCGAATGCTGCCGGATGCTGATCGAGCACGGTTTCCGAGTCAACGCGCTGACGAAGAACACGCTGGTCCTGCGCGACCTGGACATCTTCAGGCCGGGCCTGACGCAGGTCGGCGTGACCATAACCACCCTCGACCCGCGCCTGGCGAAGCTCTGGGAGCCCGCAGCGAGCAGCGTCGAGGAGCGCTGCCACGTGTTGCAGACGGCCCGTGATGCGGGGCTGGAGACCGCCATCATGTTCGGCCCGCTGCTTCCGGCGCTTTCCGACGGGCAGGACTCGCTGAACGCCCTTTTCGAGCGCGCCGCCGAGCTGGACGTGGACCTCATATGGGTGGACGCTATGAACCCGCGGCCCCGCGTGTGGCCGTCGGTCGGCCCGTTCCTGCGCAGGGAGTTCCCCGAACTGCACGATCGTTACAGCCGGCTGCTGCACGACGGGGAGACGCGGGAAGCCTACGTGAAAGAACTCGGGGACCGCGTGCGCAAGGCAGCGCGCCAGCACCATCTCGAGGGCCGTCTGGCAGGCTGTCCGTAGGCGTGCCCTTGGCCGCAGGCGCGGCGCCGGGTAGAATGGATGATTCCGCTCGGACGGTTGGAAACATGCCATTTGCAGAGGTTCGGAGGCGGGCGTTCTCGCGCCGCCGGCAGGGGCAGCAATGGCCAAAATGCTGATCTCCACAGGCAGGGGGGGCGTGGGCAAGAGCACGTTCGTCGCCCTCGCTGTCAGGCACCTTCCTTCGCCGCCGCTGCTCATAGACGCGGACGCGGACCAGAGCCTGGGGCAACTGCTCGGTGTTGACCTGGCGGCCGAGGAGGTCCGCACCATCTCCGATGTCCTCTACAAGCTGCAGGGGCGGGAGGGCTACGCCGAGTTGGGGTCCATGCCTCTGGCCGCGAAGATCGAGTACCTGCTCAATCTGTCCTGCGTGTATGAGTCGCCGCGATTCGACCTGATAACGCTCGGCGTCAAGTGGACGCGGGGCTGTTACTGCGCGCCCAACAGCATCCTTCAGAGCGTCCTGCCCGGCCTGGCAAAGGACTACGAGTATGCCATAGTGGACTCGCCGGCCGGGCTGGAGCACGTCAACCGCCGGGTCGTCAGAGAGCTTGACGACGTCTTCGTTCTTATTGACCCTTCGGCCAAAGCGTTGCGCAACGCGCAGCGACTGGGCGAACTGACCCGGGCTGTCGGGGTTTCATATGAGAACCTCTATCTGGTCGGCAACTTCCGTTTCCCAGCGGAGGCGGAAGAGCGCGTGGCGGCCCTTGACGGCGCGACCTATCTCGGAAGGATCGAGAGGGACGAAGGCGTCGAGCGATTCGACTGGGAGGGCAGATCGCTGCTCGACCTGCCCGCAGACTCCCCCGCCAGCCGTTCAGTAGCTCGCATCCTCCGTAAGGCCGGCTACGCCACAGCCTAGCCGCCGGGTGGTTTCCGGCCCTAGTTTATCCTGTATATCCTGTGCATCCTGTTAAGGTCGTTGTATTCCCGGCCACAAGTGGCGCACCGAGGTGTTGTGTTCGGCTCGGGTGTTCCAATATAATCCCCTAACGCGCCACCTCTTGTGGGGGCTCGCGTGCAGTCTCGGATGCGGCTTGTTTTTCCCTATCGCCCATGGCCCAGCTCGTAAGCCATCTCAAACGATTGCTCCGGAAGGTCGTACCTCCACGCGCCGAGACCTCGGCGGTCGGCACGACGGTGGTGCTCGCGGGGGCGGTCGGCATCGTCGCAGGCCTGATGGCGCTGCTTATTAGCTGGATGATAGGCTCTCTGAATCGGAACGTCTTCTTTGGGATCGGCACTCGTCCCGACGCACTGCCCGCCCCGTGGCGTTTCGCCCTGGTCCTTGTGCCGCCCGTGGTTTTCCTGCTCATTGCCTACGTGATCCGACGCTGGGCGCCCGAGGTGCGCGGCACGGGCATCGCGCGCGTAATGAGCGCGGTCGGGCGCAGCGGCGGCTACATCCGCAGGCGCGTCATCGTCCTGAAGCCCATTGCCACCGCTCTGTGCATTGGGGCAGGCGCGCCCCTGGGGATGGAGGGGCCGGTCGTCCAGACCGGCGCCGCTGTGGGCAGCCTGGCGGGACATCGGTTCAGGATGGGCGTGTCCAACATCCGCATCCTGGTGGCCGCCGGCGCGGCCGCCGGCCTGGCGGCGAAGTACGGCGCTCCGGTCGGGGGGGCCGTCTTCAGTGCCGAACTCATCCTGGGCAGTGCCAGCACGGCGGCCTTGCTGCCGCTGATCGTCGCGGCGTTCCTGGGTGTGCTTGCGCGCCACGCCATCCTGGGGAACGTCCCCGAGTACGTGGTACCTGCGGAGGCGTCGCTGGATTTCGTTGATTACCCGCTTTTCATCGTGCTCGGCGTAGCGTGCGGATTGGCGGGTGCATACTTCATCAAGATGATCTTCTTCACCGAGGACGGGATGGGCCGGCTGCTCAAGCCGTGGTGGAGCAGGGCCGTTGTCGTGGGGCTGCTGGTGGGGGCCTGCACGTTCGTTTTCCCCGAGCTGCTGGGCACGGGCAAGCCCGTCATCCAGAAGCTCCTTCAGGGCGAAGCGCCGGGTCTGTGGCTGCTGCTGGCGTTCGTTCTCCTGAAACCGATGCTCAGTTCCGCGACGATCAGCGCGGGGGCGAGCGGAGGCATATTCGGTCCGTCCATATTCACGGGCGCGGCGTTGGGGGCGCTTTTCGCGGGATGCGTGTCGGGCCTGCTGCCGCTGCACATGGCCCCCTCTGCGTACGTCATGGCCGGGATGGCCGGTGTCATGGCAGCCGTCATGCGGGCCCCGCTGCAGGCGATACTGGTCACCTTCGAACTGACCCACAACTACTCGATGATCGCGCCGCTGATGATCACGTGCGTGGTCAGCATGAAGGTCTCGGAGCTGTTCGAGCCCGAATCGGCGTTCACCCGGCGCCTGGTGCGGATCGGCGAAAGGCTGAAGCGCGGCATGGACTTCTCTCTGCTCGAGGGCCTCGCGGTCAGGGACGTGATGCAGGCGCAGTACGTGGCGCTGCCGGCCGCAGCCAGCATACGAGACATAGACGAAGCCGTGCGCGCCTCCGAGAACCGCACGTTCCCCGTAATCTCCGGGGACGGCAGACTGCGGGGCATCGTGATGCTGGCCACCCTCATAGCCGGCGGCATACAGTCGAAGGATTCCGACTTTCCCCCGGAAGTGGCGGACCTTATCGAGCCGAGGCTGGTCTACCTCAAACCGGACGATTCGCTATACGACGCCTGGGAGATGATGGGGAACCACGACTATGACTGCCTGCCGGTCTGCCGATCCGGGCCCGAGGGACTGGAGATGGTGGGCATCTGCGAGAAGGAGGCCATCCTCGAACTCTACGATCGGCAGGCTTTCATCAGCATCAACCGGCAGGCCTCGCGCTGAGCGCCCGCGCCGGCGGTGAGGGGGCCAGGGGTCGGACGGGGGGACGGCTCGGGACTCAGTACTCCTTGCGCCGGCGGGAGGAGGGGATCTTCAGCAGTCGGCGGTATTTGGAGACCGTACGGCGGGCGATCTCGATGCCCTGCTTGGCGAGTTCGGCGGCGAGCTGTTCGTCGCTGAGGGGGTTGCGCTTGTCTTCGTTCTCGGTGACTTGCAGCAGTTTCTGCCGGACGACCTCCCATGACTCCATTGCGCCGTCCGGTCTTTGCACGCCGCCCGTGAAGAAATGCTTCAGCGAATAGAGCCCCCGGGGCGTTTGAATGTACTTGCCGGCGATGGCGCGGCTGACGGTCGAGACGTGCACGCCGACCCGGTCGGCTATGTCCTGCATCTTGAGGGGCTTCAGGTGCATCGCGCCCTTGTCCAGGAAACTCTTCTGATCCTCGACGATGGAACTGGTGATGTTGAAAACGGTGGCGCGGCGCTGCTGGATTGCATCAATGAGCCAGCGGGCGCTCTGGAGCTTGTCCCTGAGGTACTGCTCGGTCTTGGGGTCGAGGTCTTTCTGCTGAAGTCGGCGAGCGTAATAGTTGGAGATGCGCAGCGGCGGAAGAGATGCATCTTCCAGCATCACGCGGTATTCGCCGTCCACCAGTTCGACTCGCAGGTCGGGGATCACATGCGGTGCCGCTTCTTCCCCGAAGAGCGCTCCGGGAATGGGGTTGAGTTCGCCGATTCTCTCGATGGCTTCCTTTAGCTCCTCCATGGTGCAGTTCACCGCTTTGGCCACCTTCGGATACCTGTTCCTGAGGATGTCCTCCAGGTGCTCCTCGATGAGGGGGCGCAGGAAGTCGTAGTCCTCCCGGCGCTGGTCGAGTTGGAGCACCAGACATTCCTTGACGTCTCTGGCGCACACTCCGGGTGGATCGAGCTGTTGGACTGCCCGCAGCGCCTCCTGGGCCTGCTCAAGCGTGGCGGGCGCATCCATGGAGGCGATGATCTCCTCAAGCGGATATTCCAGGTATCCGCGCCAGTCCAGGTTGGCGATGATGTTCTCGCACGTCTCCCTGATGATCGGATCGAGTTCGAAATAGGCGAGCTGCTGGCTCAGGTGGTCCTCCAGCGAGATATCGGGGGCG
>DAOVRD010000385.1 GCA_030628375.1 Planctomycetota bacterium | reverse complement strand
TCTTCTGCTGCTGTTTGACCTGCCAAGCCGGCCTGCGCGGCTGCATCCCCTCGTTCGGCACCCGCGCTCGGGTCACCGGCCTGTCCGGCTCCTGGAGCGTCCCCCTCCGACGATGCTGCACCTTCGGGGGGTGCGGGGCCGCCCGGCTGAGTGTCAGGCGTTTCGGACCCTCCAGCGTCTGCTTCCCGGCCCGACGGAAGTCCCTGCCGGCGTTCGCCGAGCTCGCGTCCGGCCCCGTCCTGTTGATAGCGCCGGAGCACTTCCCGGACGAGGGCCACGTAATCCTCAGGCGAGCGGCGTCCCTGTCGCTCCGCCGACCGAGCAGCGCCCTCCTGCGCCTCCTGCGCGCGCGGCGTCTCCTGGCGTGACCCGGCCTCTTGCCCCTCCCGAGGCGCCTCACCTTCCCGGCGTTCGCCACTGTCGGCGCCGGCCGGGGCTTCGGGCGTCTCCTCGCCTTCTTCACGTTCGGGCACGCGTGGCTCCTGCGGGCTCTCCGGCGCCTCGCCAGGCGTCGGCGGCGCACCCGCTTCCTCCGGTGGAGGCCCTGGCGCGACGATGATGATGCGGCGCGCTTCCGACCGCCCGACGTGCGGGGCGCCCGGCCGGTTGTCCTCGGCCTCCAGGTAGTACGTGATGACGGATCCTGCGCGACAGGGGACGCTCGAAAGGCTCCATTCATAAGCGCCTTGCTCGACCCTTCTGGCGCGGGGCTCGGCTATCATTATCCCGGGGATGGCCAGACCGCCGACGCTGTGCCGCAGTCGAATGCCCGTCACGAGGAAGTCGTCACGCGCGCTGTACGCGATGTGGGCGGTGTCCGCAGGCCCCAGTTCTATTCCGTCCGGGGGGCCGAGCAGTCTGACCACGGGCTCCTCGTCCTCCCGGCAGACGATCCTGAACGTCACGGGCGCCAAATTCTCGAAAGTAGAGCCGTCCGGATAGCGGATCGTCTCGAAGTGCACGTAGTAGGAATCGGAACGCACGACCGTCAACGTGGCTTCCAGGGCCGACTCGCCTTCGAGCGCCCGCATCCACATGCGGCGCCCGGAATCGAACTGGAGATACCCGTTCTGCGGCGGCACGTTCGTCACAGCCCGCACGTGCAATTGCGTGCCGCTGATCACCTCCACGTCACCGCCATCAACCGTCCGAACTGGCAGACCCGTGTAAGCAGGCGGGTTCACCGTGAGGCGTAGTCCCTCGACCGCGGGCTGCGGAAGCACGCGAATCTCGAATCGGTCACTGCGCGTGTCGCCCGCCGCCACGTAGTAATCCCCGTCCTCCAGAACCGGAGGGAACCGGCCTTCCCAGATGCCGTTCCTCTTCTCGGACAGCAGAATCCGCCGGTCGCGGAACGCCGTTCCGTTCCAGACCGCATAGACGCCGGCGGGCCTGACGCCTGCCACCTTGACCTTCAGCGCCGGCCTGTCCCCGGTGACGACGTACATCCCCGCCGGCTCTATGTCCGTCACCTGTGTCGCCGTCGGCGGAAGAATGTCGGCCCGCGGCATGAAGAGCCTTCGCAAGCTCACCGCCGAACTTTTGGGCGCAAAGACAAAGTAGAGGAGAAACACCGCCACCAGACACCCGACCACTATGGCCAGACGCGCGTATCTGGCCAGGTCCACGACCACACGGCTATCCAGAGAGCGGATGAGCGAGTCGGCCTTTCGTCTGAGCAACCGCCTCAGCTCGCGTGGCGTTCCGGGGTCCCGCCGACACTGGAGGTAACTGATGAGGGCGTTCTTCAACTCGGGCCTGTCGGCCTCCATTCGGCGAGCGACATAGAGACGACCCATCCGCCTGACCAGCGGAAACAGTGAGGCCACAGCAACGGCCGTCCCGAACGAACAGACGAAAGCCCGGAAGAAAGCCACCCGCCCCCATTTCTGTAGCACGAACGCGTGATCCAACAGCACGCCCGCGAAGACGACGGTCGCCACGATCAGCACCACCCACAGGTAGCCCCAGCCCATCGTCCACAGGATCGTCGAGCGACGGATGGAGTCTATCTTGAGCAGGACAGGATCGCGATCGCGTCTTCTTGGAGATTGATCAGCCATTCGCAGCCGTGCCCTCACTTCACCTAGAGACCATTATAGTGCAGCGGCACCGGCCAGTAAACGCCGACGGGTGTCCACCACGACCAGGGCTCAAGGGAACTCGGTGCTCCCGGTGACGAGCTTCAGGACGACGAAATGGTGGACGGCGTCGCTCAGGACAAGTCCGATCCCCACGATCAGGAACCCGCCCCGCCAGGGACTGCCACGTAAGGATCGCACAAGAGCCGTGACCAACCACACCACCAGCAGCCCCAGACCGGGGTAGCCGTGGTGGAGACGGAAGCCAGAGGTCGCCCACGCGTGCAGGTGGGCGAAGTCCACGGCCCGCAGACCCAGGACGAACCAGTTGAAGGCGGTGACCGCCTCGATCAGCAGCGCCAGCAGCACCCCGCTCACTACGGGCCTGCGACAGGCCAGCCCGAATAACTTGCCGACGCCCAACTCATCCTCCCCACGGACATGCACTTCATCCCTCGTGCTCGAACAGCACGGCCGGGGTGAAGCTCACGTGGTCGGCACTGACGCAGCGATAGACGACTCCGTCCACCTCGCCCTCGGCGGCCTCGGCGGCATCCTGGCCATGCACGTGCCCGTAGATGCAGTAGCGCACGCCCGCGTCGCGGATCATGTCGCAGAACTCGCTCCTCTGGCACGCGGCAAGCGGCGGAAAGTGGCACATGGCCACGGCTACTTCCCACTCGAGCGACCGCAGCACCCCCAGCGACAGGCCGAGCCGCAGGAGCGCACGACGCCAGTGCTTGTCGTCCTGCTGCGGATTGTACTGGGGATGGCCGGGCCAGAGCCACCCCCGCACGCCGCAAATGCCGACCCCACGGTGGACGGCCGCGTCGAAACGAATCAAGTGCATCGAAGGCCCGACCGCATCGCGCGTGCGCGCCGGACGTGAGAGCCAGAAATCGTGATTGCCGCGAATGAAGTACTTAACGCCGGGCAGGGAGTCTATGAAGTCCAGGTCGGGCCGCGCCTCTTCGAGCGTCATGGCCCAGCTCAGGTCCCCGCAGAGCAGCACCAGGTCCTCGGGGCCCACCGCCTGCCGCCAGTTGCGCTCCAGCCTCTCCCCGTGACCTTCCCACTCCGGGCCGAACACGTCCATCGGCTTCTCCCCGGAGGCCGAAAGGTGCAGGTCGCCCAGCCCGAAGACCTTCATGGAGGGGCATCCTCTGTTGCGTCTCTACGAACCACGAGACCCCCGAAGGAGGCCCGGCTCGTAATGTAGCGCAGCCGCCCCCTGGGCT
>DAOVRD010000125.1 GCA_030628375.1 Planctomycetota bacterium | reverse complement strand
GCACTCAGGCCGTCAAGCAGGTCCTTCGCGCGCACAGCTGCGCCCGCGTCGCCGTCCTGGAAGACGGGTGTGGCCGAGAAGCTGCCCGCCTCGAGAAGGGACACCACCCGCCTCACGGCGTCCAGGCTACTCCCCATGGCGGCCCGGTTCCCGACCGTGCCGACAACAAGAGGGCCCTCCCCCGTTGTGAATACGTGCAGGTCCCCCTCGTCGCGCTCCTTCCGGATGGCTGGCATGAGGCTGTCCAGGTAGCGGGCGGGATCGCTGACGCTGAAGACGATGACGGGGCCGGTGTGAAGGGGCGGGGCGAGAACGACCACCTGGAACGGCTTTGACAGGTCCACGCTGGCAGGATCCAGCGTCTTGAGCACAGACCGCGGGACGACGGCCGTCAGCGGCTCGGTCTCGATGTCCCGACTGATCTGCCGGGCGAAATCGGCCAGCTTCTGGTCCAGAGATGCCATGTCCCTGACCTCGGCGAACACGGCGACTTCCCGCGGCAACCGGTCGGCCGCGAGCGGCTGGCCGTGTGCCACGCCACAGATCAGCAACGCCATAGCGGCGCACAACGCCCTGGTCTTCTTCATGGGGGGCTCCTCGCAGCAGAAAGCGTTAGTCATCATTGGCAGGCCCTCACGCCTGCGGCCGAGACAACGCCTTTACAGGCATTGTAGCCCCTCGGAGAACCGATGACAATCACGCCCCCGGCGGCGGCGCTCGAACGGGCTAATGCCGCAACATGAGCCTGGATAGGAAGCGGCGCATGCCCATGCGCTTGCCCACCGTCAGACGCGGCAGCCGCAACGGGTCGGCCCCTGGCAGGACGGCCCCCCTCCGGGTGGTGCACGCCGAGACGTAGCCGGCTTCTCGCACAGCGTCAACGACTCGATCGTCGCAATCGCCGTAGGGATAGCAGAAATGCCTGACCTGCCGACCGGTCCGGTCCTCGATCATCTTCTTCGAGTCGGCGACCTCGCGCTCAAGCTCCCTCTGACTGCACCGGGTCAGGCGGGCATGGGTCAGCGTGTGGCTGCCGAAGATTATGCCCGCATCCGCCATCTCCCGCACCTGCGGCCACCCCATCAACGGCAGCGGCCCGTTCTCGCCGCGGTCCACCCAAACGTCGGCCTCGCGGCCGGCCACAACGAAGACCACGGCCGGGATTCCGCGTCCAAGCAACAGGGGGCAGGCATGATCGTAGAGGTCGGCGTACGCGTCGTCGAAGGTCAGGACGACGGGCCGCCCTATGCGCGCGTGCTCCCCCTTGAGCCACGCAGCCACCGCGTCCAGATCGGAGAACCGGTAGCGCAGGAGGCGCATGACGCCCATCTGGCGCGCGAACCTGCCGGGCGGGACCGTCAGCCTCTCATACCGGCCGGTTCGCGGAATCCCCACGCGGTGATAGGTGAGTATGCGAGCTTTGTCCATGGCAGCTCGGGCCTCGGTCCTCTGGGGATCCCCCGTCTTCGTGAGCCGACTCGAAACCGTCAGTGCCGGAGCACCATCGCGTAGACATCCTCAATCGCGTCCAGGTATCCGTCGCGCGTGAAGCGTTCGGTTGCGTCCTTATGCGCCGCATCGGCCAGCCGTTCGCGCAGCGCGCCGTCTTGCAGGAGCCGCAGCAGCGCATCGGCTATCTGATCGGGCCGGTGCGGCGCCACCAGCAGTCCATTGGTCCCCTCTATCACGAACTCCGGCACCCCGCCTACGTTGGCGGCCACCACTGCCCTTCGCATCGCCATCGCCTCGAGGATGGCCCGACCGAACGCTTCCCGATGCGTGGGGAACACCAGGACGTCCATCAGACGCATGCAGTCGGGCACAGTCTCATTGGGAACGTGCCCGGCGAAGACGCAGTGCGGCTCCACGGAAAGCTCCTTCACCAGAGGGAGCCACTGCGCGTGCCGGCTGCCAACAAACAGGAACCGCACGTCCGGCACGCTCTCGACCACGCGGGGGATCGCCCGTATCAGGTCGCCAATGCCTTTCGATACGTGCAGCCGCCCGACGTTGCCCACAACGAGGGACTTCTCGGGTATGCCGAGGGAACGCTTCAGTCCGGCCGAAGGCGGCCCGGGGCGGAACCTTTCGCAGTCCACGTAGCCGTAGATGGTCGTGATCTTATCGGCCGGGATGCCACACTCGACGAGCACGCCCTTGACGGCGTCCGAAACGCTCAGCAGGCGGGACGTCAGAGGCCCGTGCAGCCAGCGGCTGAGCACGTTGCGCAGGGGCAGCATGTTGCACTTGGTGCGGACCAGCGCCCGGACGCCGGCCAGTCTGGCCGCAAGACATCCCAGCAGATGCTCGCGGGGATCGTGGCAGTGGAGAAGCTCGACGCGATTCTCCCTCAGGAACTGAGCCATTCTCAGCACGGTCCGCAGCCCGGCGCGCCCGTCCATGTGCGCCTTCAGCAGCGGGAAGCCGGCCGCCGCCGCCGTCTCGGCAAAGACGGTATTCGGCGGCGCAATCAGGAACGTCTCGTGTCCCCTTTCCCGCAGATCCACCGCCAGGTCCCACACGCAAAGCGTCTGCCCGCTCCAGGTCTTCTTCTTCTGGGTCAGCGCAATTCGCACGGGTCTCCTCCAGACTGCCCTCACGCCACCTCCGGCAAGAGCGCAGATTATCAGGAGATGGAGGAGAGGTCAAACATCACGGACTCAAGGCCCGCCGCCCCCGCGGTGGACTTGCATGCGGCGTCATTGGCCGCCGGACGGTTCAAAGAAGAGCAAGCGCGGAGTGCCGGTGGCCTGCACCTTCAGCCGCCCGCCGTCCATTGCCGCGGCAACGGTCGCTTCCGGTCCTTCATCGAGGGCCAGTTCCGCCGCCCGCGTGAGCGCGAAGTCCCTCAAGCCCGCCGCCCCGAGGTCAAGAACGCAGGCGCGCTCGTCGCCGTTCCTGGTGGGGCTCCACAGGACCACGCAGACGCCGGCGTCGTCGGCAGCGAACAGGTAGACGTAGACGCCCTGCGGATCTGCCGTCAGCACCCTCGAGAAGCGGTAGTCTCCCAGGTTCCCCTTCAGCGAAGCCAGTGCATGGAAGGCCGGCTGCTCGAGGCCCTTCGATATCAAGCCGCTGGCGTTATGGAGGCCCTCCTGCGGCCCATCGTCCTGGTAAAAGTACACGTACGCGCGATCAACGCCCATGCCCGCGAACAGCAGATACGAGCGCGCCAGGTACTGCGCCTGCTGGACCCGACCAATGGCGGACGGCCGCTCATGGATGGGGGTTCCTTCTTCCAGCGGCGCACCTTCGGCGCGGTGAGCATCCCAACCGAACTCCGTGACCCAGACCTCCTTGCCGGGTGCGTTCTCGTCGCGCCAGGCAAGGGCGCCCTGCACAGGGCCCAGATACGCGCACTCGGGATCCTCGGGATGGGTCCGCACGCGGTTGGGCCATTTGCCCGTCATGGCGTAGGTGTGCACGGTCAGAACGTCTATCGCGTCCAGCCAATCCTCATAACACGCGATGCTCCTGGCGTAAGGGACGGTCGGCCCCGGCGTGAAAGCCGCAGTGGCCACGCGGATTCGCAGGTCGCCCTCCTTCAGGCCACGAGCCAGCGCCCGGGCGATCCGGCCGTACTGCTCGTCCGAGTAATCGCTGGGTTCGTTGCCCAGTTCGGCGGTCCCGACCAGTGCCTTGCCCGACGGACCAAAGAAGCGGGCGAAGGCCTTCCCGTAGCCGTAGGCGCTCTGCTCAGGGGTTCTCCAGTCGTCGGGCTTGAACTGGCCCATCATGAGCGAGGCGTTTATCTCGAAGCCGGACTCCTGCCAGCCGCCGTACAGCTTCTGCCAGTTGACGCGGTTCAGGGCGAAAGGGTACGGGGGGTCCTCGTAGGGCTGCGCGACGTCCAGGTCCCAGTTGATGCTGTGGTAGTTCCGCACGCGGGCGGCCACCGGCGCATAGGTTGGGCCGTCGAAATGATAATGCCCGCAGATGCCCATCAAGTCCTTGATCCGGGGCCGCTGTGCCGATTGCCCCGCGCCGACACACACGGGCGAGGCCAGGCACGCGAGCGCAACCGCGCAGAGGACGGACGGGGGAACCCGTTCCGGTCTCATCAGACTCGTTCTTCCAGGACGACCTCCAGAACATCCTCCAGCCGGGCCGTGGCCAGGCATATGGAGCAATCCGACGCGCCGTAATAGACCCAGAGTTCACCGTCCTTGACAAATCCGCCACACGGGAACAACACGTTGGGAGCGTCGCCCATCAGCTCGTAAGGCTCACGAGGGGTGAGCAGCCAGCGGCGGGCCCGCGCCACCATCCTGTGCGGCTCCTCCAGGTCCAGCAGCGCCGCGCCGAAGCGGTATATGGGCCGACCCAATGCCTCCTTGACCCCGTGATAGATCACCAGCCAACCGGCCTCCGTCTCGATGGGCGGCAGGCCCGTGCCCACACGCGCGCCGTCCCACCACGGCCCTCCACGAACCGGCACCACCACCTGGCACTTGCCCCAGAAGATCAGGTCCGGCGAGTATCCGATCCAGATGCTGCCGCCGCCCACTGCGGGACGATGGAGCATGGCGTAGAGTTCACCGAACTTGCGCGGGAACAGGGCTGCGTCCTTATCGTCCGGCGGAAAGGCCAGACCGATGCGCTCGACGGTCTGGAAATCCTTCGTCAGGGCCAATCCGATGCCCGGCCCGTGTTCCGAGTATGCCGTGTAAGCCAGCCCCCAGGCCTCCAGGTCCGCCATCCACGTGATCCGGCAGTCCTCGATACCGAAGGACTCGTGCGGGAACTCCTGGGCGGGGTGCATCAGAGCGCTGTCCTCCACCTCCCAGCCGGTCACTCCGTTCTTACTGCGAGCCACGGTTATGTGCGAGCGCCCCGAAGTGCTCTCAACCCTCAGCAGCAGCACGACTTCGTCCCCGACCCGGGCGACCCCGGCATTGAAAACGGCATTGGCCTGGTAGGGCAGGTCGCGCGTGGAGAGCAACGGGTTGTACTCGCTCCGTCGAAACGCCTCTGTCATGTGATTCCCTCCCACTGGCCAGACAGCACGACGACGCCCCTCCACCGGCGGACATGGCAAACGGGCGTCAGGCCCCTCGCCACGGCTTCGCAAGCAATGACTATTATCTCCGGGGCGGACCGACTTGCAAGGGCAACATCGCCCGCTCGTGGCCGTTTCCGTAAGCGCCGCGCACTGTTTGTCGTTTCGCCGTTTTTCTCCTATAATGGCTCTGTCACCAAAGGAAGCGGTAGATGCCCGACAAAGTGCCAGAGAAGGTCGGCAGGTGCAAGATTCTGCGACGTGTCGGATATGGGGCCACGGCCGTCGTGTACCTGGCCAGGCATGAGGGGCTGGACATACCTGTGGCCGTGAAGATACTGCGTAAGGAACTCTCGGAGACCAGGCCGCACTTTGCCGAACGCTTCCTGCGCGAGGCGCGCATGGCTGCGCGTCTGGAACATCCCAACATGGTTCGGGTGATTGATTGCGGCGTAGAGAACGACCTCCACTACATGGTGATGGACTACGTAGACGGGCCCAACTGCCGCGAGCAGCTCAAGGACGAACCGAACGGCCTCCACTGGCGCAGGGCAACCGACATCACAGACCAGGCTGCCCAGGGGCTCGCGTACGCTGCCGAGCGGAACGTGATCCACCGCGACGTCAAGCCGAGCAACATCATGATCGACAGCCTGGGTCGGGTCCGCGTCAGTGACCTGGGCCTGGCCAAACTGAGCATCAAGGGAAGGGTCCAAATGACCCAGGAGCTGCACACGGTCGGAACGCCCAACTACATGAGCCCGGAGCAGATCCGGTCCTCGGCCGACCTGGATCTGCGCTCGGACATATACTCTCTGGGCGCCACCTTCTACCATCTGGCCACGGGCAAGCCGCCCTTCCTCGGCAAGACGTCCATGGAAGTGATATCTCACCACCTGAACTCTTCCCTTGTGCCGCCTTCCGAACTCAGAGGCGATCTGCCCCCCGCCCTTTCCTCCATCATCTGCAAGATGATGGCAAAGTCGCCCGACGAGCGCTACCCGGACTACGAGTCGCTTCGCCAGGACCTGCGGAATGTTCTGGACGGCAAGCAAACCACGGCGGCAGGATTCAGCGAGAGCCAGGTGGGCATCGGAAACGAAGACGAAGTGCGCCGGGTTCTCGACGAGTTGAGCTTCAGCGCGGTGCTGACGGTCGAGGATAAGGATGAACGGGGATTCGACGAGGCTGAAGCCGTTGACGCGCCCGAAGAACAGGAAGAATCGTCCGCCGAACTGGACCTGTTCACACCGGAAGAGTTCGCCACCTACGACGAGAGCGAACCCGGTCCGGGGGTGAGAACCCGACCGGTGCGCAGGAGGCGGAAGCCCGGGAAGCAGAACGTCGGGCTCATCATCGGCCTCGTCGCAGCCGGCGTAGCCGTCGTCATCGCCATTGTCATCGCCGTGCTGGCCAGCCTTTAATGACGTCCCGCCCCCCGAGTACCGCTGCTGTAGCCGGGAATACAGCCTCTTCAACAGGATGGACAGGACAAACTGCGCCCGTTCCCCGCACCCCGCCTACCCATTCCTGGGGTAGCCCCCGGCGTCTCGCCGGGGGCGGCATTAGTCCCCAGCGCCGGGCGAGACGCCCGGCCTACCCGGGGCGAAAAACAGGGACTGGCACGCCGTTCTATGCCTGTCCCGTTTTTCGCTACGACGCCGGAAAATGGGATACAGGCACCCTCTGGGTTGCCAGTCCCCATTTCCCCCCGCACCGCGCCCCTACTTGACAAGCCCCCTGCGCTGGCATAGATTCCGAGAGCGCAGCAAGAGCCACGGAGGCGCCGCCTATGTTCGGGGGAAACCGGAAGCTGATGACAAGGTCGCTCCTGGTCGCAGCACTGCTGATGACTCTGGCCGGGAATGCCTGGGCCGAAGAGTCCGTCTGGCTCGAGGGAGAGGGCGCCGCCGAACACAGCTTCAACATGCACAGTTGGTACAGCAGGACCAATGTGGACGGGAACATGCTGTCGGCCGGCGCGTGGCTGGCGCACTACGACAAGGCGAACCCGGCCCTCGCGGAATACACGTTCAGCGTCAAGCAGGGCGGCCCTTACACCTGGTGGATACGCCTCAACCCCTTCCAGGTCAGGCACCTGTACGCCATTGACGGGGGTCAGCCCCGAGAGCTGGACGTGACCGATGTCCGGGAGAGACTCAACCTGCTGACCACAGGCATAGACATTCGTTTCCTGGCCTGGGTCAAGGTCGGGCAGTTCGACCTGGAGCCCGGAGGCCATTCCGTGGCCATCCGGGTCGAACAAGGACAACGCGAGTCCCACGGGGGCATTGACTGCATGTGCCTTGTCAACTTTCCATGGGCGCCTACGGGGACCCAGAAGCCCACGATCGAGGCGGCCGCGCCGCCGGAACCGGACACGTGGTTTCCCGTGTTCCCCGATGACGACCAGTTCTCCGAGCAATCCATCACCGACATGCGGCCGCTCCTGCACACGCCTGCGGGCAGGTACGGATTCCTCCAACGCCGGGGCAAGGACTTCGTCTTCGAGCAACAGGGGACGCCGGTGAAGTTCTGGGGCATCTGCGCGGGGCCGGCGCCCACCGCCAAGCTCCAGGAACAGCAGGCGAAGTTCTACGCCAAACACGGCATCAACATGCTGCGCAGGCACACGGTGCAGGCGGAGATCGGACTGCTCAAGACGAATCCCCGAACCGGCGAGCGAACGTTCGATCCACAGAGGCTGGACCGCTTCGACCGCTGGTTCGCGACATTGAAGGAGAACGGCATTTACATGACCTGGTCGTGCTTCTACCCGCACATCATCACCAGGGAGGACGATTACGCCGCCGAACTACACGCCGAACTGCCCGACCGGGGCGAGGGCAAGAGCACTTCCGGTCTGGTGAACTTCATGCCCCGGCTTCAAGACGCCGAGTGGGAGTGGGCCAGTGCCCTGCTGCTGCACAAGAACCCCCACACCGGACTGCGCTACGTGGACGAGCCTGCCCTGGCCGTCGTTGAAGTGCACAACGAAGACTGCATCTTCTGGCATGCGCCGCTTAACGACCTGGCGGCCGGCCAGAAGTTCCCCAGGCACACCGCCGTCCTGAAGCGCAGGTGGACGGAGTGGCTGCGGGAGCGTTACGGCAGCGACGAGGCCCTCCGGAAGGCCTGGGGCGCCGGAATGCGGCCCGCCGACTCGGTCAGCAACCCCGGCATGGGCATCTACGGCGCGTGGCAGATGAGCGCGGAGGGCCCGGATTTCGGCAAGCCGGCGGGGCTCAAACCGCAAGAGAGGAAGCGCATGGGCGACTTCATCCGCTTCCTGGCCGAGACGCAGCGCGCCTACCACGAACGCCGCGAGAGACGCCTGCGCGAACTCGGCTACAAGGCCGTCACCGTGACCACCGCGTGGCGCGCGGGCGGAGCCGCCGCCGATCCCGCCAACATCTGGTGCGACGACGCCATGGACATCATCACGCGCCACAACTACTTCGGCGGCGGCGCAGGCGGCCACAACATCAAGGAAGGCCAGGTCCACAACGACACGCACATGGGTCAGCCCGGCGGCGGAATCCTGGCCAGCGGCTTCTATCAGGTCGAAGACAAGCCCTTCATCATGACCGAGTGGACCCAGAAGCCGCCGAACCAGTGGAAGGCGGAGATCGCGCCCCTGTTCGCCTTCTATGGCATGGGCCTGCAAGGCTGGGACGCCTCCTACCACTTCGCGGGTGCGCGTCCCCGGATGGGGAGCGGGTGGCCGAACATGAGGTCCTACGTGACCGAGACGCCCCACTACATCGGTCAGTTCCCGGCCCTCGCCTTCGCCATCACCAAGGGCCACATCGAGGAAGCCCCGATCGCGGCCGCCCGCCGTCTCAGGCCGGACGACGTCTTCCAGGGGATTGACGCGTTGAGCCAGGACTTCACGGGCGGCGGCTACGACGCGAAGGAGCTTCAGGGGAACCTGGCCACGCCAAGGGAAGTGCTGGCCGTGGGCCGCGTGACGGTCAAGATAGCCGACGGCCTGGCGCCTTCGTCCAAAGCGGACTGGGACACCTGCCGGGACGAGGCCCGGAAGGTGGTCAAGAGCATGACGGGCGAGCTGGTCTGGGATTACGGCCGCCGGGTCGTGACCGTCCGGAGCCCCAAGACGCAGGGCGTCATCGGCTTTGCCGGCGGCGGGCACTACGACCTGCCGGGCGTCGAACTGGAGATCAAGACGCCGTTCGTGAGCCTGATCTTCACGCCTCTGGACGACAGGCCGCTCGTTGAGTCCGAGCAGATCCTTATCACGGCGATGGCGCGCGACAAGCAGACGGGCGCCCAGTACAGCCCGGACGGGAAGCAGCTTCTCAAGGCCGGCGCCCCGCCGCTGCTGATGGAGCCCGTCCAGGCTACCGTCACGCTCAAGGGCGGACCCGTGCGGTCCGTGAAAGTGGTTGACATCTACGGCGTGCCGACTGACAGGGAGGTGGAGCGCGTGGGCAACACCTTCACGATGGACGGCCGATACGCGACGTATTATTATGAGGTGACGCGTTAGAGACAAGGAGGCCAAGAAGTGAAGATAGTCGGGGTGAACGGAAGCGGAAGGATTGACGAATGGAGCGACTGAGAGCGAAGGCAGGCGAGCTGATCCGGCAATTCAAAGGAGACGCGTATGCGTTCGGACCCGGCGCCATCGCCCAGGCCGGCGAACTGGCGTCGCGGGTGGGCAGCCAGTTCCTCCTGGTGCGAGGCCGGTCCTGCGCCGGCAACGGCATGTTGGCGGGACTGCTGGAGTCGTTCCACCGGGCAGGTCTGACCATCAAGGGCATGTCTCTGGGGGCCGCGCCGAACTCCCCTGTCGGAGACGTGGAAAGGGTGCGGGACGAGATACTCTCGACGGCGCCGGATGCCGTGGTCGGGCTCGGCGGCGGCAGTCTCGTGGACGCCCTCAAAGGCTCCGCAACGCTTGCCTCGCTCGGAGGCGCCTGCGACGATTACTTCGGCGTCGGCAAGGTCAGCGCGAAGCTGAAAGAGACCGGCAAGGAACTCATCCCCTTCTTCGCCGTAATGACGGCAAGCGGCTCCGGGGCGCACCTGACGAAGTACGCCAACCTGACCAACATGCAGACATTCCAGAAGAAGCTCTTCATTGACCCGGCCATCGTGCCGCCGGTCGCACTGTTCGACTACGGCGCAACGGTGACGATGCCTGCGGAGTTCACAATCGTGGGCGGCTCCGATGGCATCTGCCACCTGCTGGAAGTCTACTTCGGGACACCGACGGACCACAAGCAGTTCGACACCGTCACCGAGATGGCCCTGACGGGGCTGGAACTCATCGTCGCCTCCCTGCCCGGCACGGTCAAGCAGCCCGACAGTGAAGAGCTGCGCGAGAACATCGGGCTGGGCACCGACCTGGGCGGCTGCGCCATCATGATCGGCAGCACCAACGGTCCGCATCTGAACAGCTTTTCACTGGTGGACCTGATGGACCACGGCAAGGCGACCGCCCTGCTCACGCCCTACTACGTCTGCTTCTTCGCTCCGGCCATCGAGGACAAGCTGCGCAGAGTCGGCCGGGTATACCAGGAGTACGGCTACATTGACGGCGGGAAGAACCTGTCGGAACTGGCAGCGCGAGAGCTTGGCCTGGCCGTCGCACAGGGCATGGCGGCGCTGGCGGAGAGCCTTGGCTTTCCCACTACGCTGGGCCAGGTGCAAGGCTTCAGCGACGAGCACATCGCTCGCATGTTGTCGGCCGCAAGGGACCCCGCGCTCGCTTCGAAGCTGCAGGGAATGCCGATCCCCATGACGCCGGAGGACGTGGACCGTTACATGCGGCCGGTCCTGGAGGCCGCGCGTACGGGCGATTTCAGCATCATCGTCCCGCACGAGGATTACGTCT
>DAOVRD010000212.1 GCA_030628375.1 Planctomycetota bacterium | reverse complement strand
GTCATCAAGCTCCACAAATGGGGCACGGTCGAACGCGTGGACAAGCGCGGCGAGAGGGCCCGGGTCCGGGTCGGCAACGCACAGATCGAGGTCGCCGTGGACGAACTGCAGCCGTGGGGGGAAGGGCTGTCAGAGCAATGATGAATTATGAATTATGAATGCCGAATGACGCGGCGCTGCGCGGGTTTCCTGCGTTGCTCTCGCCCTGCATTGATCATTGTTTATTCTGCACTGTGACCGCGCGGCGGCCGCCCAGCAGGACGTAGATCACCGGTATCACCAGCAGCGAGAGGAGTCCCGCGGCAAAAACGCCACCCATCTGGACGACCGCCAGTGGCCGGAATATCTCGCCCCCGAACCCCAGCCCGAGCGATAGAGGAATCAACGCCACGATAGTAGTCAGGTTCGCCATCAGGATCATGCGATACCGGACGCTGCACGCCTCCCGAATGACGTCCACCGGCGAACGACCCGCCGTCTGCTGACGCATCGCGTAGTCCATGATGATGATGGCGTTGTTGACCACCATGCCAACCAGGATGATCATCGCCATCAAAGAGAACACGTTGATGGTAATCCCGCCGATGAGCATGGCCAGGGCAACGCCGATCAGACACACCGGCAGGGCCACGCAGATTATGAGACCAAAGAGGAAGGACTCGATGATCCCGGCGACGCAGAGGAAGGTGAGGACGGCGGCGGTGGCCATGGCCTTGAACAACTCCTTGAAGTTCTTCTCCATCACCTCGACCTGGCCGGCGTAATCAATCTGGACACCTCCGGGAAGCGGCATCTGGCTTTCGATCCGTTCCTTGATGTCATCCTTTACCTCTTTGAGCGAGCGTTCGCCCGTAAGTCCCACGGCGACGGTGACGAGGCGGCGGCGGTCCTTGCGCGTGATGAGAGTCGGGCCGGCCGCCTCGCGCACGTCGGCCACCTGCCCGATGCGAAGCATCCGACCCGTGGCCGGGGAACTGACGAACATCCGCCCGACATCGGCGGCCCACTGCTGGTCCGCGTCGCGGAGCTGCACCTGGATGTCGTAGTTCTCGTCCCGATCGCGGAGCTGCGAGGAGGTGCGACCCTCGATGTAGGTGCGCACCTCTGTCGCCACCTGCCGCACGTCAATGCGGTGCCGGTTGGCCTCCACCTGACGGGGGATGACACGGATCTCCGGTTGCCCCGCCTGCCAGGATTTCCGCACCCCTGCCGTGCCCGGCACGTCCTCGGCAATCCCCATGATGCCCAGCGCGACGGCCTTGATCTCGTCGAGGTCGTCTCCGCTGACCTCGATCTGGATGGCTCCCGTCCCGGGGCCGTGCGCAGCGCTTTCGACGTTGATCTTCACCGAGGGAATGTCCGCCAGCCTGGGCCGCAGCTCGTTCATCAGATCATCCACGTGCACGGGTCTGTCGGCACGATCGGCGACGGTCACGGAGACCTCCGCCAGGTTCACCCCCTCCGAACTGCCCCCCAGGAAGCCGGACACCTTGCCCACCCGGACGTGGTAGTGCTGGAGGTAGGGGACCTCCTTCACCACCTCTTCGATGCGACGAACGGCCTCATCCGTGACGCGCAACGGCGTGCCGACGGGCGCTTGCACCGTGATGCGGAAGACCCCCTCATCCGAACTGGGCATGAACTCGCTGCCGACAATACTGAACGTCGACAACGCGCCAACGAAAGCCGCCCCTGTGCCGACCAGTGTCAGCAGGCGATGACGGAGGCACCAATCAAGCACACCGAGATAAAGGTCCTTGCCCAGTTCGAAGCCGGCTCGGCAGAGGTCTGAGATCCAGCCCACGGTGATCTGCCACAGCTTCTGGCCCCAACTTCTCCTGCCGCCCTGGTCCTGCGACCTCAGCAACCACCCGCACATCATCGGTGTCAGTGTGAACGAGACAGCCAGCGAGACGACGGTGGCGTACACAACAGTCAAGCCGAGCTCCTTGAAGAAGCGGCCGATTATCTCCCCCATGAAGGCGATCGGCAGGAAGACCACAAGGTTCGTGACCGTGGAACTGAAGATGGCCAGCGCGATGTCGCCGGTGCCCACAATAGCCGCCTCGGCGGGCTCGAGGCCCTTGTCAATGAAGCGGGACACGTTCTCCAGGACCAGTATTGCGTTGTTGACCAGGACGCCAATGACGATGGCCAGACCTGTCAGGGAGATCAGGTTCAGCGTGAAACCGGAGAACTTGACGAACGTGAACGTGGAGATGACGGCCGCCGGCATCACCAGTGCCACGATGAGCGTGGCGCGCCACGACTTGAGGAACAAGTACAGAGCGACAGCCGTCAGCAGGACGCCGATCAACATGTTGGTCTTGACGTTGCTCAAGGCGCCCTTGATGTAGACAGACGTGTCCTCTGCAATCGTGAGGCCGGCGCCCGACGGAAGCAAGCGACCCAGTTCAGGCATCAGCGCCCGCACCCCGTCCGCGACTTCCACCTCGTTGGCGTCGCTCTGCGCCTGCACCGTCAGGATCACCGCTTGCTGCCCACCGAAGCGGGAGGCCGTCCGGGCCTCCTCGTGGGCGTCCCTCACCTCGCCCAGGTCGCCAACCGTGAGGATGCTGCCGCCTGCCGTGGGGATCCGCACGCGCTCGATCTCCGCCACCTCGTCGAAACGGCCCATCGCGCGGACGATGTACTCCTGGTTGCTCTGGGTGATATGCCCGGCGGGCACGTCCACGTTGGTGCTCTGAATGGCCTGCACTACCGAGCCGATCGGCACGCGGTACCTGCGCAGCTTCCGCGCGTCCACAAGGACCTGGACCTGGCGCCGCTGGCCTCCCGTCAGGCCGACGTCCGCCACGCCCGACACCTGAGAAATGAGGGGCTTCAAGTCCTCCTCCGCAATCCGGTAAAGCTCGTTGACATCCTGCGGACCGGAAAAAGCGAGGGTCAAGATCGGGAACTGGCTGAACTCGAACTTCATCACGATGGGGTCTTCAGCATCGTCGGGGAGGGTTGCGCGGATCCGGTCAATTTGATTGCGGATGTCCATGGACTTGATGTCAATGTCCTCGCCCAGGTCGAACTGGACCATCACCAGCGACATGCCCATCTGGGAGTTGGACGAGAGCTCCTCTATGCCCGATATGGAACTGACAGCGTCCTCGATGCGCTTCGTGATCTCGGTCTCGATCTCCTGTGGGCTGCCCCCGGGGTAGATGGTCACAACAGAAGCGAATGGGAAATCAATATCGGGGAATCGGCGCAGGCCGATGGTGCCGTAGGATATCGCCCCCAGTATGACGGCGATGAGCACCAGCACCGTCGTCATCACGCGCCGCCGGACAAAGGTCTCAAACAACCGCATCTCAGTCGCCACCCTCCACGACGTTGACCAGCGTGCCGTCCCGGATGTCGTCCGGCGGGTTGAGTATGAGGAGGCTGGCCTCTGTCACCTCAGCGCCCGTTATCTGCACGTAGTCCTGCCGACTGAGCCCCGTAGAGACAACGGCCCTTCTTGCCCGACTGACCTCACGCTCCTCAGTGAGGGGCTGCTGCGCGGCCTCTTCGCGCTTCTCTGCTCCCCGCAGGCGGGCGGCGCCCCGTTTCACTTGATCCCAAAAGCCCCCGTCACCGGAATCGGGATTCGGCCCGGCCCCGGGCTGCACGGGAACGTCTTCTGTGCGCGTCTCGACCACGTATATGGCGCGCACGTTGCCGTCGCGCACAATGGCATTGCCCGCCACCGCCAGCGCGCCGCTGATGGTGCGGCGAAGGAAACGGACCTCAGCGTACATGCCCGGCCGCATGAGCCACTGGCCGTTGGTGCGCTTATTCTCCACCTTCAGGTAGACGTCGAAGAAGCGATTCGGGTCCGTGGTCGAAGGGCTGATCCGGCTCACGTGCCCCTTGAGCCACTGCTGGCCGGACTCGAGCTGGAACTCCGCCTCCCGGCCGATGGACAGGTCCGCCACATCCCGCTCCGGCACAAGCGCCGCCACTTCAACCGTCGAGAGGTCCACTACGGACAGCAACTCCTTGCCCACCCCCTTGTACTCACCGGGCTCGACCCAACGGTACTCGACGACGCCGTCAATGGGGGACTCGACCTGGCCGAACCTCAGAGACGACCTGGCAGCGCGCAGGTTGGCGGCGGCGCTGTCTCGGCGCGTGCGAGCCTGCTCGACCCTGTCCTCGGATATCACGCGCTGCTCAAGGAGGCTCTGGTACCTCTGGTAGTTCTTCTCGGCCTCCTCGAAGGCCGTCTCCGCGGCCTGGATGCTCGCTTCCAGGTCCGTCGTTCTGAACTCCACCAGGACCTGACCTTTCTTCACCGGCTCGCCGACCCGGGCGTTCACTGCCTCGACGGTCTCGCCGATCTTGGCCCGCAGGAACGCGCGCGCGTCGGCGTGGACACTGCCGTCGCAGAGCAGGTATTCCGGGAAGTCCATCCGAACCGGCTTCCCTACCTGGACAGGAACGCCCACCTGCGCGTGGATCTTCTCGATGCTGACGGCCTCCGGCTTCGTCGCGCCCAGCCTGTAAAGGACCAGCAGCGCCAGCGCCACCACCACAGCGAGGATCACTCCGTATCCCAGCAGTTTCCGCAGCATGGAAGTTCTCCTTGCCAGCCAATATCACTGCCCAAAGCCGACGATCAGCAACGCATGAATCGTTGTCCGTGCTTGCCGACCGGGCCGGCCGGCCGCCAGGTCATGTTCCGGACCACCGTCGTGCGTCCTGCCCTTCAGCGACTTTCGGATCCAGCGACAGGGCCGGCTTCCACTTCCTCGACATTCGTATCCGGCTGTTGCGCAAAGGCCTCGACGACGCCCAGCTTCGGCGCGCGTTCGGGCACCTTCTCAGCACCCGGCCCCGGCCCAAGCACGCCCATCGCACGCTGCAACGCAAGCCGCGCCGTCACGTGCGCATGGAGGGCCTGGTAATAGAGGCCGCGAGCGCGCGTCAGGGCAGTGTTGGCGTCCAGCACCTCCAGCTCGGTATTGACGCCCTCAGCGGCGCCGAGTTTGACCAGCCGGAGGGCCTCGGTCGCCCGCTCCACGTTCAGCTCCTGCGACTGCACCAGCTCCCTGGCATCGTTCAGATCGTAGATGGCGTTGCTTATCTCCTCCAGGATGCCCTGCTCGACGTCACCGAGCTGAAGCGCGCTCTGGCGCAGCCTGGCCTTCTGCTGCATTATGGCGCCCTCACGCTGCAACCCGTCGAAAAGCGACCACTTGAGCCGGAGGCCCGCCATCCACTGTCGGTCCCATTCGATGTTGCTTGCCTCATGGGGATCGGGCTTGGCCCACTGGGACCAGCCCCATGCCTCCAGCTCCGGCCAGTACTTGCTGCGGAACACCCGCAGGGCCTGCTCCTGGAGCCGGAGGTCGAGTTCGCTCTGGTAGAGTTCCGGCCGTCTCATGAAAGCCGTGCCGACCGCTTCCTCAAACGAAGGCTCCATCGGCAGGTACGTCAGTTCGTCGCTGAGCTGCACGCCGCTTTTCTGCGAGACGCCCATCGCCCTGAACAGTGCCGTGCGCGCCCGATTGAGCAGATTGCGCTGCTGGATCAGGTCCGCCTCCACGTTGGAGACCTCCACCCGCGCGCGCAACCGGTCGAACGCGATGGCCACGCCCGCCCGCTCGCGGGCGGCGACGTCCTTGAGATTCGCCTCGGCGAAGCTCAGGGCCTCCTGCTGCACTTCGTACAGGCGCTCCGCAACGAGCACGTCGTAGTAGGCGCGCGCCACCTGCACAACGACATCCTGCACCGCCCGGCGCACCGTCTCGTCGCTCAGGAACCGCGTGAGCTGCGCCCCTCGCATGGCCGCCGGAATGCTGCCTCCCTTGAAAAGCGGCTGAGTAAGGCTGATCCGATAGGACCAGTTGTTCGCGTGCCCCATGGGAAAGGAGCCCAGGCCGGGCACATCAACCGTCGGTACCTGGTCCAGACGGGTGTAGTCCGCATTGAAGTCCACAGTGGGCAGCGCCTCGCCGTAGGCCTCCAGCACTCGACCCCGCGCCTTCTCTTTCTCTTCCAGCACCGTCCGCAGAGCCGTGTTGTAAGTCAGCGCGATCTTGACGGCATCCTCCGCGCTCAGATCGCCCCTGATGAGCGGGAGCGTCGGGTCCTCACCCACCTCCCGACGCCAGCGGCTGTAGGACTGGGCCCGGCTGTGGCGCAGCTCCGAGTAAATCTCGTCCCGGGAGGGGAAACAACCCACCAAACCACCGATCAAGAGGCCCGCGACGACAACGTGCGCCCGTCTGCACCCGCCCATCTTCATCCTCCGTTCCCCTTCGCCAGAATGCCATGCAGCAGAATCCGCTGGATGACTTCGGGTGTGGCGACCTCGCTCTCTTCTCCCCCGCTGTGGACCCAGTGGGCAATGACAGCGTTCGTCATGCCTTCCATGCACGCAACCACGGCGCCGGGCTCAAGGTCAATGAAGACGCCCTGGCGCACGCCCGCGGCGAAGATGTCCGCCAGATGCGCCATGTAGTCCCGGTATCGCAGCCTGCACTTTTCCGACAGGCCGACCGGCCCCTCGGCCCTGTCCTCCGCCGCCATGTGACTGAATATGACGAAGAACTGTTTGTGCGTTGTGAAGAAATCCAGCTTCGCTGCGATGGCCGTGCGCACCTTCTCCACGGGGTCCTGCTGGCGGCTCAGCCGCTCCTCAACGTCGGCTATGTACTCGGCGGCCCGCATGTCCACCAGCTCGAAGAACAGGTCCTTCTTGCTCTCGAACAGGTTGTAGATGTACCCGACGGAGAACTCGGCCCGCTGGGCCACTTCGTGAACGGTCGCGCTGTGGAAGCCCTTCTGGGCGAAGACCACTTCGGCAGCTTCCAGCATCAGCCTGCGGTGCTGGGCCTTCTCTCTTTCTCTTCTGGTCAGCTCGGTCATAGCGTCTTCCACGAATGGCGGTTCACCTTATGAACACTCGTTCTTATACTGAATTTGCGTTCAGATGTCAACCCCAAAGGCGGCCCTCCCCTAACAGGAGGGGCCAAGCGCTTGACGCTACGCGTCCTAACGGCTAAGCTTGGTCTGTAGAAACCCTCTTCTGGGTAGCCCCCAGCGCCGGGCGAGACGCCCGGCCTACCCGGGAGAAAGGGCCGGCACCGCTCGGGGAAGCATTGTAGAGATGAAGACTGACGAGATCCGCAGCCGATTCCTGGAGTTCTTCAGGGCGCTGGACCATCGGATCGTCCCGCCGGACTCCCTTGTGCCGGCCGGCGACCCGTCCCTGCTGTTCACGGGCTCCGGGATGAACCAGTTCAAGGACGAGTTCTACGGCGTGGGGGACAGGACGCTGAAACGCGCCGCGACCTGTCAGAAGTGCCTCAGGACCGGCGACATCGAGAACGTAGGCAAGACGGCCTACCACTGCACTTTCTTCGAGATGCTCGGCAACTTCTCCTTCGGCGACTACTTCAAGGAGGAGGCGATCCAGTGGGCGTGGCACTTCATGCGCGAGGAG